>NZ_JAWLFS010000087.1:0-11244 GCF_041685465.1 Rhodosalinus sp.
CGGCCCGGACGCGCGCCAGCCCGCACAAGCGGCTGCCCCTCGCCGCGCTGCACGACGCCTCGAACATGGCCGCAGCCGCGCCGACAGCCATGATCCTCGTCGCGTGTCGGACGCGCGTCGGTCACGGCGTCGGGATACGCCAAGCAGGATGATCCGGCCACGGGCGGCGCCGTCCTGATGCACGCGGTGCTTGCCCGCGCCGGCGGATGGATACCGGGCGCCGGATAGGGTAACGAACGCCCCGCATGTGATCCGACAGGGATGGCAGAACACAGGAGCGTGACATGAGCAGCTTGACCGAAGCTGAAGAAATTTCCGAAATCGCCTTTGGCTACATGGGATCGAAGGCCCTCTTCGCGGCGCTCGATTTCGGGGTCTTCACCTGCCTTTCGAGCGGGCCGCGCGACAGCGCCGCCATCGCCGAGGCGATCGGCCTGCCCGAGGAACGGGTGCTCACGCTCCTGACCGCGCTGACCGCGCTCGGCCTGACCGAGCGGCGGCAGGACGGTTTCGCGAACTCGCCCGCGGCCGAGGCCTTCCTCGTGCGCGGTGCGAAGCACGACTTCGGCGACTACCTGCGCCTGCAGGTGGGCCGGCAGATGTATCCCGTCATGGACCAGATCGGCGACGCGCTGGCCGGGCGTCTCTCGGACGACGCGATCGGCTCCTACGCCGCGTGGTTCGACGACCCGGAAGAGGCGCGCCTCTATTCCGAGAGCCAGCACGCGGGCTCGCTCGGGCCGGCGCGGGGCCTGTCCAAGCGGGTCGACCTGAGCGACGCGCGCAGCCTTCTGGACGTGGGCGGGGGAACGGGCGCCTTCGCGATCACGCTCTGCCGGGCGAACCCGGAACTGCGCGCGACGGTGGTGGACTTCCCGAACGTCGCGGCCCTCGGCAAGGCCTATGTCGCGGACGCCGGGCTCGCCGACCGGATCACCTACCGCGAGGGCGACGCGCTCGCGGCCGAGTGGCCGTCTGAGCAGGATGTCGTCCTGATGTCCTACCTGCTGTCGGGGCTGCCCGATCACACGCACGAAAACCTGCTGCGCCGCGCGTTCGACCACCTCGCACCCGGTGGGCGGCTTCTCGTTCACGACTTCATCGTCGACGAGGATCGCTCGGGACCGAAGAACACGGCGCTCTGGCAGCTTCAGCACACCGCCTTCACGCCGGAGGCGCGCTCGCTGTCCGACGGATGGCTCGCCGAGCGGCTGCGGGACGCCGGCTTCGAGCATGCGGACGTGGTGCCGCTCATTCCGGGAATGACGAAGCTGGCGACCGGGCGCCGGCCGTCGTGATCCCGGCGCCCCGGCCTGCGGGCCGGGGCGCATCCGCACCGCGGGGGGCTGCCTGTCCGGGCGCGCGGCCCCCGCAATGCGTGCCGCACGGCGGCGCGAGAGACCGGGCGCGCACGACACGACGCGCTCACCTGCCTTGCCGCGCATCGATTCGCCGTTCGGGAAAGCCTTCTCACCGCTGCGCCCGAAGACCTTCGGGCGCCCAAGCTGCACGCGCCGCGCGCCCGTCGCTCATCCGCGGCGCTCGCCGCGCGGGTCGAGGAGACGGGCGAGAATGCTCTCGGCGCTGACGCGCCCGATCACGCGGCCGTCCCGCGCCACGGGCACCGGCCCGCCCGCGCGCTGCACCGCCTCCATCGCCGCGCGCACGGGCGCATCGGAGGCAACTGCGTCGCCCTCGGGCGTGCCGCCTGCGGGCTCCATCACGTCCTCGGCCGAGAGCACCCCGAGCGGGTTCATGTGCGCCACGAAATCGGCGACGTAGTCGGTGCGCGGGTTGGTGAAGATATCCTGCGGCGGACCGGCCTGCACGACGCGGCCGCCCTCCATGATCGCGATGTGATCGCCGAGCTTGAAGGCCTCGTCCAGGTCGTGGGAGACGAAGACGATCGTGCGCCTGAGCCGCGCCTGAAGCTCGAGGAGCTCGTCCTGCAGCCGCGTGCGGATCAGCGGGTCGAGCGCCGAGAAGGGCTCGTCCATCAAGAGGATCGGCGCATCGGTGGCGAAGGCGCGGGCAAGGCCCACGCGCTGCTGCATGCCGCCCGAAAGCTCGGCCACGCGCCGTTCGCCCCAGTCGGCGAGCCCGACGAGTTCGAGCTGGCGATCGACGCGCGCGCGGCACTCGGCGCGCGGCAGGCCGGCGAGTTCGAGGCCGAGGCCGACGTTCTCGCGTACCGTGCGCCACGGCAGCAGGCCGAACTGCTGAAACACCATGGCGATGTGGCGCTGGCGCATCCGGCGCAGCGTCGCGGCGTCGGCGGCGGTGATATCGACCATGCCCTTGCCGTCGCTGACGCGGACCGTGCCCCGCGTCACCGGGTTCAGCCCGTTGACCGCGCGCAGGAGCGTCGACTTTCCCGAGCCCGAGAGCCCCATGAGCACGAGGATCTTTCCCTCGTCCACGGCGAGCGAGCAGTCGTGCACGCCGAGGACCTGCCCCGTCTCGGCCTGGATCTCGCCGCGCGCGCGGCCGGCGTCCATCAGCGGCAGGGCACGTTCGGGCGCCGTGCCGAAGACGATCGAGACCCGGTCGAACTCCACCGCGCGGGTCATTTCCGGTCCGCCCGGAGCATCCGGTCGAGCACGATGGCGACGACCACGATGATGAAGCCCGACTCGAACCCGAGCGAGGTGTTGACCTGGTTGAGCGCACGGACCACCGGCACGCCGAGCCCGTCGGCCCCCACCAGCGCCGCGATCACCACCATCGAGAGCGAGAGCATGATGGTCTGGTTGAGCCCGGCCATGATCTGCGGCAGCGCGTAGGGAAGCTCGACCTTCCAGAGCGTCTGGCGCGGCGAGGCGCCGAACGCCTCCGCCGCCTCCAGAAGCGGCTTCGGGGTCGAGGAGACGCCCAGATGCGTGAGCCGGATCGGCGCGGGCAGCACGAAGATCACCGTGGCGATCAGCCCCGGCACCATGCCGATGCCGAAGAAGACGATGGCCGGGATCAGGTAGACGAAGGGCGGCAGCGTCTGCATCAGGTCGAGCACCGGGCGCATCCCGGCATAGAGCCGCGGGCGGTGCGCCGCCGCGATGCCGATGGGCACGCCCGCGGCCATGCAGACGAGACAGGCCGAGAGGACGAGCGTGACGCTTTCCAGCGTCTCCTCCCAGTAGCCCTGATTGAGGATGAAGAGAAAGCCGAGCGCGACGGCGCCCGCGACCTTCCAGCTGCGCTGCAGCGCGTAGGTGAGGGCGACGAAGACCGCCACCACGATCAGCGGATGCGGCGACGTCAGCACCCAGAGGATCGCCTCGATCAGCGCGTCGAGCGCGTCGGCGAGCCCGTCGAAGAACCAGCCGCCATTGGCCTGCAGCCAGTCGAAGAAATCGCCCGCGGCCTTGCCCACGGGGATCTTGTTGTCCGTCAGCCAGTCCACGGGCCGCCTCCGGGGTTCGGGTCACTCCGAGCACGGGCGGCCGCGCGGGCCGCCCGCGGCGCGGGGCTCAGAGGCCCAGGTCGGCGCGCAGCGCCTCCGCGGCGTCGCCGCCGTCGCGCGTCTCGACGCCGTCGACCCAGCCCATGACGAGATCCGGGTTCGCGGCCATCCAGGTGCGGGCGGCCTCGGCCGGTTCGGCGCCGTCGTCGAGGATCGCGCCCATGATCTCGTTTTCCATGGTCAGCGAGAACTCGAGGTTCTCGAGGAAGCGGCCGACGTTCGGGCACTCGTCGACGTAGCCCGCGCGCACGTTGGTGTAGACCGTCGCCCCGCCGAGGTTCGGGCCGAACCAGTCGTCCCCGCCGGTGAGATAGGTGAGGTCGAAATTCGCGTTCATCGGGTGCGGTTCCCAGCCCAGGAACACGATCGGCTCGTCCGAATTGGAGGCGCGGCGGACCTGCGCGAGCATCCCCTGCTCGGAGCTTTCCACGATGTCGAAGTCGCCGAGGCCGAAGGCGTCCTCTTCGATCATCTCCATGATGAGGCGGTTGCCGTCGTTGCCGGGCTCGATGCCGTAGATCTCGCCATCCAGCGCCTCGGCATGTTCGGCGATGGCGCCGAAGCTGTCGATGCCAAGCGCCGCACCGGCGGCATTGGTGGCGAGCGTGTACTTCGCGCCCTCGAGGTTGGCGCGCACGGTCTCGACGCTGCCGTCCTCGCGGTAGGGGGCGATGTCGTTCTCCATCGTCGGCATCCAGTTGCCGAGGAAGACGTCCACGTCGCCTTCGCTGAGCGAGATGTAGGTGACCGGCACCGAGAGCACCTTGATGTCGGTGTCGTAGCCCAGCGCCCCGAGAACCTCGGTCGTCGCGGCGGTGGTGGCGGTGATGTCGGTCCAGCCGACGTCCGAGAAGACGACGGTCTCGCACTCGGCCAGCGCCGGTCCGGCGGCGGCCGTGACGGCGAGGGCGGAAAGGGTCGTTCGCAGGGTCATGTTCGCATCTCCCGTTACGTCTGCTTCTGGTCTTGTTTTTCTTGATTGACGGATCAATAGAAAACCAAATAGCCTGACATTGCAACCATCGAAAACCTCACCGGAGACCGGATGCCCCGGATCGGCATGCAGCCCATCCGCCGCAAGGCGCTGATCGAGGCGACGATCGACGAGATCGGCGCGCGCGGCTCGCTCGACGTGACCGTGGCCCGGATCGCGCGGCGGGCGGGTGTGTCCAGTGCCCTCGCACACCACTACTTCGGCAACAAGGAACAGATCTTCCTCGCCGCGATGCGCCAGACGCTCAGCGAGTACGGCGCCGAAGTGCGCGCGGGGCTGAAGGCCGCCCGCACGCCGCGCGAGCGGGTCGAGGCGATCGTGCGCGCGGGCTTCTCCGAGGGGCACTTTCGCTCCGCGGTGCTCGCCGCGTGGCTCAACTTCTACGTCCTCGCCCGCACCTCGCGTCAGGCCGAGCGGCTGCTCGTCGTCTATCACCGCCGCATCGTGGCGAACCTTGCGCAGGCGCTCCGCCCGCTCGCGGGCACCGCGGCGTCCGACATCGCCGAGACGCTCGCGGCGGTGATCGACGGCGTCTACCTGCGCGAGGGGCTCGGACAGGGCACGCCGGACGGCGCGGCGGCGGCGCGGCGGGTGCTCGCCGTGCTCGACGCCGAGCTCACGGCCCGGGGCGGACCGGGGACCCAGGACAAGGACCGGACCGAGACATGACAGAGACCATCCAGCCCGCGGCGAGCCACCATGTCGCCGGCGCGCCGCTCGAAGACACCGCCGGCGCCGAGATGACCGTGATCCACCCCGCCGACGGGCGCGTGATCGCCACCCTTCACGCCGCCACGCCCGCGGTGATCGACCGCGCGCTCGAGAGCGCGCGCGCCGCGCAGGCGGACTGGGCCGCGCTCGGCGGCACGGAGCGCGGGCGCGTCCTGCGCCGCGCCGCCGACATCATGCGCGACCGCAACCGCGCCCTCAGCGAGCTCGAGACGCTCGACACCGGCAAGCCGCTGCAGGAGACGCTCGTCGCCGACGCCACCAGCGGGGCGGACGCGCTGGAGTATTTCGGCGGCCTCGCCGCCACGCTCGCGGGGCAGCACATCCCGCTCAATGGGGGCGACTGGGCCTATACGGTGCGCGAGCCGCTGGGCGTCTGCGCCGGGATCGGGGCGTGGAACTACCCCACGCAGATCGCCTGCTGGAAAGCCGCGCCGGCGCTCGCCTGCGGCAACGCGATGGTCTTCAAGCCCTCCGAGGAGACACCCCTCTGCGCGCTCAAGGTCGCCGAGATCCTGATCGAGGCCGGCGCGCCGCCGGGGCTTTTCAACGTCGTGCAGGGCGCGGGCGAGGTCGGCCACGCGCTGGCCACCGATCCGCGCGTCGCCAAGGTCTCGCTGACCGGCTCGGTGCCCACCGGGCGCAAGGTCTACGCGGCCGCCGCCGAGGGTGTGAAGCACGTCACCATGGAACTCGGCGGCAAGTCGCCGCTGATCGTCTTCGACGACGCCGAGATCGAGGATGCGGTCGGCGGCGCGATCCTCGGCAATTTCTACTCCACGGGTCAGATCTGTTCGAACGGCACGCGGGTCTTCCTGCACCGGGCGATCCGCGACCGCTTCCTCGACCGGCTGTGCGCCCGGCTCGAGGGCGTGCGCACGGGCGATCCGCTCGACGAGGCCGTGAACTACGGGCCGATGATCAGCGCGCGCCAGCTGGAGATCGTGCAGGGCTACATCGCCCGTGGCCTCGAGGAGGGCGCGCGCCTCGTCACCGGCGCCCGGCGGCTCCAGCGCGAGGGGTTCTGGCTCGAACCCACCGTCTTCGCCGATGTCACCGACGACATGACCATCGCGCGGGAGGAGATCTTCGGCCCGGTGATGAGCGTGCTCGACTTCGACGACGAGGAGGAAGTGATCGCCCGCGCCAACGCCACCGCCTACGGGCTCTCCGCCGGGGTCTTCACCCGCGACCTGGCGCGCGCGCACCGGGTGATCGGCCGGCTCGAGGCGGGCACCTGCTACGTCAATTCGTACAACGACGCGCCCGTGGAGATGCCCTTCGGCGGCGTGAAGGCCTCGGGCGTCGGGCGCGAGAACGGCGCGGCGGCGGTCGAACACTACTCGCAGCTCAAGTCGGTCTACGTCCGAATGGGCGCGGTCGAGGCCCCCTACTGAGGCGGCCCCTCAGCCGGAGACAGCAATGAACGCGGATTTCGTCATCGTCGGCGCCGGCAGCGCCGGGTGTGCCATGGCCGACCGCCTGAGCGCGGCGGGCCGCTCGGTCATCGTGATCGAATACGGCGGCTCGGACGCCGGCCCCTTCATCCAGATGCCGGGGGCGCTTTCCTACCCGATGAACATGGCGCGCTACGACTGGGGCTATGCGACCGAACCGGAACCGCACCTCGGCGGGCGGCGCCTCGCCTGTCCGCGCGGCAAGGTGATCGGCGGCTCCTCCTCGATCAACGGCATGGTCTACGTGCGCGGCCACGCGCATGATTACGACCACTGGGCCGAACAGGGCGCGACCGGCTGGGCCTTCGCCGACGTGCTGCCCTACTTCAAGCGGATGGAGTGCTGGAACCCGGGCGGCCACGGCGGCGATCCGGCGTGGCGCGGATCGGACGGGCCGCTCCACGTCAGCCGCGGGCGGCGCGACAACCCGCTCGTCAGCGCCTTCGTGGAGGCCGGGCGGCAGGCGGGCTACGAGACGACGGACGACTACAACGGCGAGAAGCAGGAAGGCTTCGGCCCGATGGAGATGACCGTCCACCGCGGGCGCCGCTGGTCGGCGGCCAACGCCTACCTGAAGCCCGCGCTGAAGCGCGAGACCTGCACCCTGGTGCGCGGCCTCGCCCGCCGGGTGGTGATCGAGAACGGCCGCGCGACCGGTGTCGAGATCACCCGCCGCGGGCGCACCGAGGTGATCCGCGCGCACCGCGAGGTGGTGCTCGCCGCCTCCTCGATCAACTCGCCCAAGCTTCTGATGCTCTCGGGGATAGGCCCGGCCGCGCACCTGCGCGACCACGGCATCGCGGTGGTGGCGGACCGCCCCGGCGTCGGGCACAACCTTCAGGACCACCTGGAGCTCTACGTGCAGATGGCCGCGCGGGCGCCGGTGAGCCTCTACCGCTACTGGAACCTCCTCGGGAAGGCCTATGTCGGCGCGCGCTGGCTGCTGACGCGCACGGGACCGGGCGCCTCCAACCAGTTCGAGAGCGCGGCCTTCATCCGCAGCGCGGCGGGGGTCGACTACCCGGATATCCAGTTCCACTTCCTGCCCATCGCCGTGCGTTACGACGGCAGGGCCGCGGCGGAGGGCCACGGCTTTCAGGCGCATGTCGGGCCGATGCGCTCGCCCTCGCGGGGGGCGGTGACGCTGCGCTCGCCCGATCCGGCAGACGCGCCGCGCATCCGCTTCAATTACATGAGCCACGAGAAGGACTGGACCGATTTCCGCAGCTGCATCCGCCTCACGCGCGAGATCTTCGCGCAGCACGCGATGGCCCCCTTCGTCCGCCACGAGATCGCGCCCGGCGCGGCGGCACAGTCCGACGAGGCGCTCGATGCCTTCATCCGCGATCACGTCGAAAGCGCCTATCACCCCTGCGGCACCTGCCGGATGGGCCGCGCCTCGGACCCGGAGGCGGTGGTCGACCCGGAGTGCCGCGTGATCGGCGTGGAGGGGCTGCGGGTGGCCGACAGCTCGATCTTCCCGCGCATCCCGAACGGCAATCTGAACGGCCCCTCGATCCTCGTGGGCGAGAAGGCGAGCGACCACCTCCTCGGCCGCACGCCCCTCCCGCGCGAAAACGCGCAGCCCTGGGTGCACCCCGACTGGCGCAGCGCGCAACGCTGAGGAAGAGCGGCCCGGCCACCGCCTGTCCCGCGCCGCGAGGGCCCCGTCAGCGCCCGAGCCCGCAGCAGCAGGCCGACAGCGGATGCATGGCCCGCCCTGCGATCCGGCAGTGCGGGGTCACGCCCGGACGGCGCCACCCGACAGCGGTGTCCGGCCCCGCGGAACGCCGTTGCGCCTCACCAGCGCCCCGAGGCCGCGGCGATGAGCGCAAGCCGCTCGCGCAGCGGATTGGGCGCGAGCCGCCCCTCCGCCACGCGGGCAGGCTCGGCCGCCGCACGCGCAAGCATCGCGGCGCTGCCCGCCACGTCGATCAGCGCAGGCCGCGCCTCGCGCGAGACCTCGGCCCGCCGGCGCCGCGCCTGGCCGAGCCGGCCGAGCCCCTCCCGCGCGAGGCGCGCCACGGCCGCCTCCCGGCCATCGGGCAGCGGCAGCCGGCCCCGCGCCTCCAGCTCGGGCACCGCGCGCAACCACGCCGCGAGACCTTGTGCCTGCCCGGCCGCGCGCACGACCTCCTCCCCGGCCTCGCCCAGGCTGCGCGCCGCGACCCAGTGCAGCGTCCCGGCGGTCGCGTCGAGATAGCGCCAGAGCGCTGCCTCGTCGCCGAAGGGCGCGCGCTCCAGATCAACGCGCCGCGCCGCGACCAGCGTGTCGAGAAGGCGCGCGCCCTCCGCGTCCAGCACCTGCGCGAGCGGCAGCACCACCTCGTGGCGGCGCGCGGGCTGGCCTTCCGCGATCTCCTCCAGCGCCTCGCGCCACCACTGCAGGCGGATCTCGGCGAGCATCGGCTCCGAGACGACCCAGGGCGCGCGCGCCACCTCGAGGTTGAAGGCGTAGAGCGGAAAGAGCACCGATCGCGCGGGCGGCGGCGCGGCCATCGCCGCGCGGAAGCGGTCGGTGTCCCCGCGGCGCACCAGGTCGGCGCAGGCGGCCAGATCGTCGCGCCCCGCCATGCCCCTCAGCCCGCGATCCGCAGGCCGGCGATGCCGGCGAGGATGAGCCCCACGCTCGCGATCCTGAGCGGCGTCAGCGCCTCGCCGAGCCAGAGGGCGCCCACGAGCACCGCGCCCACCGCGCCGATGCCCACCCAGACCGGGTAGGCCGTGCCGAGGTCGATCCCGCGCATCGCGTAGGCCAGCAGCCAGAAGCCCGCCACCATCGCCGGGATCATCACCGCGATCCAGCCGGGCCGCGTCAGCCCGTCCGAGAGCTTGAGCGCCGTGGACCAGACGACCTCCAGCCCCCCGGAGACGATCAGCGCGAGCCATGCCATCTGCGCCCCTCCTTTCCCCTTAGATAGCGCGCCGCCCCGGAGACGACACCCGCCGTCAGGCCGGCGCCGGCGCGTCGCGCAGGAGTTTCCACGTGATCGCGTCCAGCAGCGCCTCGAAGCTCGCGTCCACGATATTGGCCGAGACGCCGACGGTGGACCAGCGCCGCCCCTGCCCGTCCTCGCTGTCGATCATCACGCGGGTGACCGCCTCGGTGCCCCCTTGCGTGACCCGCACCTTGAAATCGACGAGCCGCATGTCGTCGATCGCCGACTGCCAGGGCCCGAGATCCTTGGCCAGCGCCTTGGCGAGCGCGTTCACCGGGCCGCGGTCGCCGCCCTCGGCGTCCATCGACTCGCTCACCGAGAGCGTCTTCTCGCCGCCCACCTTCACCACGACCACGGCCTCCGACAGGCTCACCATGCGGTCGTACTTGTTCTTGCGCCGCTCCACGGTGACCTTGTAGCGCTTCACCTCGAAGAAGTCGGGCAGCCGGCCGAGCGCGCGCCGCGCGAGCACCTCGAAGCTCGCCTGCGCCGTGTCGTAGGAGTAGCCCTCCGCCTCGCGCGCCTTCACCTCTTCCAGGATGCGCGGCAGCGCGGGATCGTCGCGCGCGACCGTTAGCCCCGCCTCCGTGAGCCGCCCGCGCAGGTTCGACAGCCCCGCCTGATTCGACATCGGCACCACGCGGGCGTTGCCCACGCGCGCCGGATCGACGTGTTCGTAGGTTGCGGGGTCCTTCAGGATCGCGCTGGCGTGCAGCCCCGCCTTGTGCGCGAAGGCCGAGGCGCCGACATAGGCGGCCTGCCGGCGCGGCACGCGGTTCAGCGTCTCGTCGAGCATCCGGCTCGTCCGCGTGAGGCCCTCGAGGGCCGCCGCGCTCACCCCGGTCTCGAACCGGTCGCGCCACGGCGCCTTCAGCGCCAGCGTCGGGATCAGAGCGGTCAGGTTGGCGTTGCCGCAGCGCTCGCCGAGCCCGTTGAGCGTGCCCTGCACCTGCCGCACGCCCGCCTCCACCGCGGCGAGGCTGCCGGCGACCGCCGTCTCGGTGTCGTCATGGGTGTGGATGCCGAGCCGCTCCCCCGGCAGCCCCCCCGCGATCACCGCCTCGACCGCCCGCGCGATGCCGCCGGGCAGCGTGCCGCCATTCGTGTCGCAGAGCACGACCCAGCGCGCGCCCGCGTCGAGCGCCGCCGCGAGGCAGGCGCGCGCATAGCCGGGATCGCGCGCATGCCCGTCGAAGAAATGCTCCGCGTCGAAGACCGCCTCGCGCCCCTCGGCCACCACATGCGCGACCGAGCGGCGGATGTTGTCGAGGTTCTCCTCGCGCGTGATGCCGAGCGCGCGCTCGACGTGATAGGGATGCGCCTTGCCCACGAGGCAGACCGTCCCGGTGCCCGCGTTCAGCACGCCCGCGAGCACGTCGTCGTTCTCCGCCGAGCGGCCAGCGCGCTTCGTCATGCCGAAGGCCGTCATGCGCGCCCGCGTCGCGGGCGCCGCCGCGAAAAAGGCGCTGTCGGTCGGGTTGGCCCCCGGCCAGCCCCCCTCGATGTAATCGACCCCGAGCGCGTCGAGCGCCTCCGCGATCCGCACCTTCTCGTCGACCGAGAACTGCACGCCCTGCGTCTGCTGCCCGTCCCGGAGCGTCGTGTCGTAGAGGCAAAGCCGCTCGCGCATCACCACGCCGCGGGCCGGGCGGCCCCCACCCTATC
>NZ_JAWLFS010000088.1:0-11228 GCF_041685465.1 Rhodosalinus sp.
TGGGCCGAGCACGGCGTGGGCCCCGCCCGGCAGGCGGTGATGGAGCGCGCGCCGCCCCCCAAGACCGGACTGCTCGCGCGGCAGAACGACCACCCGGCCGGCACCGGCTTCGTCGCCGTGCAGGATGGCGTGGCGATGGTGCATGCGCTCGTCGTCGTCCCGCGCGAGCGGCGGCAGGGCGCAGCGCAGTGGTTCATGCGCGGCGCCGCCCTCTGGGCCGAAGCGCAGGACGCGCGCGAGATCGCCGCGATCGCCACGCGCGACAACGCCGCCGCCACCGGGCTTTATGAGACGCTCGGGATGCGGCAGGCTGGGACCTATCACTACCGCATCAAGCCCGTGGAGGGGCGCTGACAGATGGACGACAGACCGACCGCGCTGGACCTGCCCCCCGTCGATCCGCTGCCCGAGGCGACGCGGAAATACTTCGAGGTCTGCGAGGAGAAGCTCGGCATGGTGCCGAACGTCCTGCGCGCCTATGCCTTCGACGTCGAGAAGCTCAACGCCTTCACGGCGATGTACAACGACCTGATGCTGGGCGACTCGGGGCTCTCCAAGCTCGAGCGGGAAATGATCGCGGTCGTCGTCTCGGCGGTGAACCGCTGCTATTACTGCCTGACGGCGCATGGCGCGGCGGTGCGCCAGCTTTCGGGCGATCCCAGGCTGGGCGAGATGATGGTGATGAACTGGCGCGTGGCCGAGCTCGACGCGCGGCAGACCGCGATGCTGACCTTCGCCGAAAAGGTGACCAAGGCGAGCGCCGAGATTACCGAGCTCGACCGCGAAGCGCTGCGCAGCGTGGGCTTTTCCGACCGCGACATCTGGGACATCGCGTCGGTCGCGGGCTTCTTCAACATGACGAACCGGGTGGCGAGCGCGACGGCGATGACCCCCAACGATGCCTACCACGCGCAGGCGCGCTGAGGGCGCGCTCGCCGCTCTGCTGATCGCCTGCGCGGGCCTCCCGGCCACCGCGGCGATGCTCGAGCTGCCCGCGGGGGCGCGCCCGACCGCTGACGAGAGCGTCGCCCCCGACAGCCATTTCGTGCCCGTCGGGTCGTGGCGCGCCGAAGAGGGCGTGCCCGGGCCGCGGGTCGAGGGCGCGGTGACCCGCCGCGCGTGGCGTGTCGCGGGGCCGGCGCGGACGACGCTGCAACTGATCGCGCCGCTCCGGGAGCAACTGCGCACGCACGGATTCGAGATCGTCTTCGACTGCCGCGACCGCAGCTGCGGCGGTTTCGACTTTCGCTTCGCGATCGAGGTGTTGCCGGCCCCGGCGATGTACGTGGACCTGACGCGCTTCCGCTTCCTGTCGGCGCTCCGGGTGCAGGGGGACGGCGCGGCGGAACATGTCACGTTGCTGGCGAGCCGGTCGGAGGGGGCGGGCTACCTGCAGGCGGTGCATGTGGCGAGCGGCGGGGCAGAGCCCCTGTCGGTGACCGGCGCCGCCGAGGCCGAGTCGCAGCCGGAGCAGGGCGGCGGGGCGGCGGACGCCTCGCTCGCAGAGACCCTCCAGCGCCGCGGGCACGCCGCGCTCCGGGGCCTCGACTTCGCGAGCGGCGCGGCGGAGCTTGCCGGGCAGGACCATCCGGCCCTCGCGGATCTTGCGGCCTACCTGCGCGAGGACGCGGCGCGGCGTGTCGTGCTCGTGGGTCACACGGACGCGGTGGGGCCGCTCGAGGGCAACATCGCGCTCTCCCGCGAACGGGCGGAGGCGGTGATGCGCCGCCTGACCCGGCGCCACGGGGTCGATCCCGCGCAGCTGAGCGCGGAGGGTGCCGGTTTCCTCGCGCCGGTGGCGAGCAACCTCGGAGAGGATGGACGCGAGGCGAACCGCCGGGTCGAGGTGGTGCTCCTTGCGCGGGAGTGAGCGGCGGATGCGCCCCCTTTACTCATTCCTCTTTCGGAATATATAGGGTCCACGCCGGAGACCCCCGCGACGGGAGCGCGCCCCCCATGTCCCTGCCGAGCCTCGCCGCGCTGGAGCGGCATCTGCCCATCCTGCAATGGTCCCGCGCCTACAACCGCGAGACGCTGACCTCCGACCTCGTGGCGGCGGTGATCGTCACCATCATGCTGATCCCGCAGTCGCTGGCCTATGCGCTGCTCGCGGGACTGCCGGCCGAGATGGGGCTTTACGCCTCGATCCTGCCGTTGGTGGCCTACGCGATCTTCGGCACCTCGCGCGCGCTCGCCGTGGGGCCGGTGGCCGTGATCAGCCTGATGACGGCGGCGGCGATCTCGAACCTCGGGATCACGGATCCGGCCGAGTATGCGGCCGCGGCGATCACGCTCGCCTTCCTCTCGGGCGCGATCCTGACGGTGCTGGGGATCTTCCGCCTCGGCTTCCTCGCGAACTTCCTGAGCCACCCGGTGATCGCGGGCTTCATCACCGCCTCCGGCATCCTGATCGCCACCTCGCAGCTCAAGCACATCCTCGGGATCGAGGCGGCGGGCCACACGCTGCCCGCGCTCCTCTCCTCGCTCTGGACGCATCTGCCGGAGACGAACTTCTATACGCTGGTGATCGGCGTTGCGGCGACGGCGTTCCTCTTCTGGGTGCGCAAGGGGCTGAAGCCCCTTCTCGCGCGCCTCGGGCTCAAGCCGCGCGCCGCCGATCTGGCTGCGAAGGCGGGGCCGGTGGCGGCGGTGGTGGTCACCACGCTCGCCGCCTTCCTCTTCGGCCTCGGCGAGCGGGGCGTGGACATCGTGGGCACCGTGCCACAGGGCCTGCCGCCGCTGACCGCGCCGCGCCTCGATCCGGCGCTCGTCATGCAGCTTTTCGTGCCGGCGGTGATGATCTCGGTCATCGGCTTCGTCGAATCGGTCTCCGTCGCGCAGACGCTGGCCGCCAAGAAGCGCCAGCGCATCGTTCCGGACCAGGAACTCGTGGGCCTCGGCGCCTCGAACATCGCGGCCTCGGTGACGGGCGGCTACCCGGTGACGGGGGGCTTCGCGCGTTCGGTGGTGAACTTCGACGCGGGCGCCGAGACGCCGGCGGCGGGCGCCTTCACCGCCGTCGGAATCCTCGTCGCGGCGATGCTGCTGACGCCGCTCCTGTTCTTCCTGCCCACCGCGACGCTCGCCGCGACGATCATCGTGGCGGTGCTCAGCCTCGTGGATTTCTCGGTCGTGCGTCGCGCCTGGACCTATTCGAAGGTGGACTTCGCCGCCGTCTCGGCGACGATCCTCCTGACGCTGGGCTTCGGGGTCGAGATCGGCGTGGCCTCGGGCGTGGCGCTCTCCATCGCGCTGCACCTCTACAAGACCTCGCGCCCGCATGTGGCCGAGGTGGGCCGCGTGCCGGGCACCGAGCACTTCCGCAATATCCGCCGCCACAAGGTCGAGACGCACCCCTCGGTCGTCACGCTCAGGGTAGACGAGAGCCTCTACTTCGCCAACGCGGCCTTCCTGCAGGATTACGTCTACGATCGCGTCGTGGGCGAGGATGAGGTGCGCCACGTGGTTCTGATGTTCTCGGCGGTCAACGAGGTGGACCTGTCCGCGCTCGAAAGCCTCGAGGCGATCAACACCCGGCTCGACGGCATGGGCATCCGCCTGCACCTGTCGGAGGTGAAGGGGCCGGTGATGGACCGGCTCGAGCGCAGTCATTTCCTCGACAACCTGACGGGGCGGGTGTTCCTCTCGCAACATGAGGCGGTGCGCGCGCTTCGCCCCGGCGACGGGTGTGACGCCGCCGAGTGAGCAGGATGGCACGGCACGAAAAAACGCCCCGGACCGTCGTCGGTCCGGGGCGAAGTCGAGGGAGATCTCGCAAGGGAAACGCGGCTACCAGTCCTTGGGTCCCTTCCCGGCGAAGGCATGGGCCAGAAAGTCGATGAAGGCGCGCACCTTCGGCTGCGTGAAGCGGCCCGGCGGGTAGACGGCGTAGATGCCCTGCGTCTCGAGCGGCAGCTCGGGGATCGCGTCCACGACCTGCCCCTGCGCCATCGCGGGCGCGTAGAGGAAAGACGGAAGATAGGCGATCCCGAGCCCCGCGACGCAGGCGTTCAGCAGGGATTGCCCGTCGTTCACGCTCAGGCAGCCGGCGGTGCGGACCTGCCGTTTCTCGCCCGAGGGCGCGGTGATGCGCCACGCGCTGCCCGAGGACGGGCTCGCGTAATGCAGGAGCTTGTGGTCGTTCAGGTCGTCGATCCGCGTGGGCCGCCCGTGACGCTGGAAGTAGGAGGGCGCGCCGACCATGCGCTTGGCCGTCTCGGCGAGCTTGCGTGCGCGCAGGCTCGAATCCTGCAGCTCGCCGATGCGCACCGCCATGTCGAACCCTTCCGAGATGAGCTCCACGTAGCGGTTGTTCAGCACCATGTTGATGCTGATGTCCGGAAACTCGTGCAGGAAATCGCCCAGGATCGGTGAAAGGTGGTTCACGCCGAAATCCGTGGCGACCGAGATCCGCAGGAGCCCCGAGGGCGCGGACTGCATCGAGGTCACCAGCGCGTCGGCCTCGCCCGCGTCGTTCAGGACGCGGCGCGCGCGGTCGTAATAGGCCAGCCCGATCTCCGTCGGGCTGACGCGCCGCGTCGTGCGGTTGAGAAGCCGCGCGCCCAGCCGCGCCTCGAGGCTCGCGACATGCTTCGAGATGGCGGACTTGGACAGTCCGAGCTTTTTCGCGGCGTCGGTGAACCCGCCCTGGTCCACCACGGTCGCGAATGCTTCCATCTCCGTCAGCCTGTCCATGCCTCACCTCTCGGCCCTGCGTGTCTGGGTCCGATCTGTCGCTGGAAATTCAGGCGGTTTTGCGACGGTGAGCCGACAATACGAGGGAGCCTGCCGGGGTGTCGCCCGCACCGAAACGCGGGCGGCGGCGCTCAGAGCGCCGCGGCAAGGCGCGTGCCCTGGTCGATGGCGCGCTTGGCGTCGAGTTCGGCGGCCACGTCGGCGCCGCCGATCACATGCACCGCGACGCCCCGCGCGGCGAGCGCATCCGCGAGGCTGCGCTCGCTCTCCTGCCCGGCGCAGAGCACCACGGTGTCCGCCGCGATCAGCCTGGGCCGCTCGCGCGCCTCGCCGAAGGAGACGTGCACGCCCTCGGCGTCGATCCGCTCGTAGTTGACGCCCGAGACCATCTCGACGTCCTTCATCCGAAGGCTCATGCGGTGGATCCAGCCCGTCGTCTTGCCGAGGCGCTTGCCCGGCTTCTCGGCCTTGCGCTGCAGGAGCGTGACCTTGCGCGCGGGCGGCTCGGGGTGCGGCTCGGCCAGCCCGCCGCGCGTCTCGGCCGGGTCGCCCACGCCCCATTCCTCGCGCCAGAGCGCGAGGTTCTCGGTCGGGCTTTCGCCCTCGTGGACGAGGAATTCCGCCACGTCGAAGCCGATGCCGCCGGCGCCCACGATGGCGACGCGCGCGCCCACGGGGGCCGCACCGCGCAGCACGTCGATGTAGCTCACGACGGTCGGCCCCTCCTGCCCGGGAATGCCCGGATCGCGGGGGATCACGCCCGTGGCGACGATCACCTCGTCGAAGCCGTCGAGGTCGTCTGCCCCGACCGCCCGGCCGAGGCGCAGGGTCACGTCGTGCACCTCCACCATCCTCTGGTACCAGTCCACGAGGCCGTCGAACTCTTCCTTGCCGGGGATCACGCGGGCCATGTTGAGCTGTCCGCCGATCGTCTCGTCGCCATCGAAGAGCGTGACGGCGTGCCCGCGCTCGGCCGCCGTGATCGCCGCCGAAAGCCCCGCGGGCCCCGCGCCCACGACGGCGACGCGCTTCGCGGCCGTGGCGGGCGCCACCACCAGCTCCGTCTCGAAACAGGCGCGCGGGTTCACGAGGCAGGAGCTCACCTTGAGCTCGAAGGTGTGGTCGAGGCAGGCCTGGTTGCAGGCGATGCAGGGGGCAATCTCGCCCGAGCGGCTTTCCATCGCCTTCTTCACGAAATGCGGATCGGCGAGGAAGGGGCGCGCCATGCTGACCATGTCGGCGCAGCCCTCGGAGAGCACCTTTTCCGCGACCTCCGGCGTGTTGATCCGGTTCGAGGTGACGAGCGGCACCGAGACCTCGCCCATCAGCCGCTTGGTGACCCAGGCGAAGCCCGCCCGCGGCACCGAGGTGGCGATGGTGGGCACCCGTGCCTCGTGCCAGCCGATGCCGGTGTTGATGATGCTGGCGCCCTCGGCCTCCACGGCCTTCGCCAGTTGCACGACCTCCTCGTGGGTCGAGCCCTCGGGGACGAGGTCGATCATGCTGAGCCGGTAGATGACGATGAAGTCGTCGCCCACCGCGGCCCGCACCCGGCGCAGGATCTCCACCGGCAGGCGCATCCGGTTCTCGTAGGATCCGCCCCAGTCGTCGGTGCGCTTGTTGACGTGGGTGACGAGGAACTGGTTGATGAAATACCCCTCGCTGCCCATGATCTCGACGCCGTCGTAGCCGGCCTCCCGCGCGCGTGCCGCGGCGGTGGCGAAATCCGCGATCTGCTTCTCGATGCCCGCCTCGTCGAGCTCCGTGGGCGGAAAGGGCGAAATCGGCGACTTCACCGGCGAGGGCGCGACGCAGTCCTTCGAATAGGCGTAGCGGCCCGCGTGCAGGATCTGCATGGCGATCTTGCCGCCCGCGGCGTGCACGCGGTCCGTCACCATGCGGTGGTTGGCGATATCCTCGTCCGAGAAAAGCCCCGCCGCGCCGGGGAAGACCGCGCCCTCGCGGTTGGGCGCCATGCCCCCCGTCACCATCAGCCCGACCTCGCCGCGCGCGCGCTCGGCGTAGAACTCGGCGATGCGGTTCCAGTCCCCCACCTCTTCGAGGTTGGTGTGCATCGAGCCCATGATCACCCGGTTCTTCAACGTCGTGAAGCCAAGGTCGAGCGGGCGCAGCAGGTGCGGATATTCAGCCATGGTCCCTCCCTCTTCGGGCCAAGACATGGCGCGGGCGGGCCGGCATGTCACGCGGAAACGCGGCGTCGCGCTCGCGGCGACCTTCAGATTGACCCCCGCCGCCGCCCCGCCTACCGACAGGCACGATGCTGGCGATATTCCTCGAGACGCTGCCCTTCTTCGCACTGATCGGCCTCGGCTACGGGGCCGGGCGGACGCGGTTCTTCGGACCCGAGGCGACCGCGCATCTCACGAAGTTCGTCTTCTACTTCGCGCTCTCGGCGATGCTCTTCCGCTTCGCGGCCAACCTCTCCCTCGCGGAGGTGCTGAACTGGCACCTCGTGGGCGCCTACCTCTGGGCGACGGCTCTGGTCTATGCGCTGGCGATGCTGGTGGCCTTCCTGCGCGGGCTCGACACGCCGACCGCGGCGGTGGAGGCGCAATGCGCCGCGATCGGCAACACCGGCTTTCTGGGCGTGCCGATGCTGACGCTCCTGCTGGGGCCGGCGGCGATCGGGCCGGTGATGATGGCGCTCGCCGTGGATCTGATCGTCTTTTCCAGCCTGATCGTGATCCTGATCACAGGCGCGCGGGACGGGCGCATGTCGCTGCGCGTGCTCGGCACGGTGGGGATGGGGCTCCTGCGCAATCCGATGATCGTGGCGATCTCGCTGGGCTTCGCTTGGTCGGCGCTCGGCCACCCGCTGCCGGAGCCTGCCGACGCCTTCCTCGCGCTCCTCGGCGCGGCGGCGACGCCCGGCGCGCTCTTCGCCATCGGCGCCTCGCTGGCGACGAAATCGGCCGAGCGGGTCTCGGTCGCCGCGTGGTTGAGTTTCGCCAAGCTCGTGCTGCACCCGGCGGCGGTGGCGCTGGCGGTCTTCGTGCTCTTTCCCGTCGAACCCTATCAGGCCGGCGTCGTGACCGCCGCGGCGGCGCTGCCGGTGGCGGGCAACGTCTACATGCTGGCGCAGCACTACGGCGTCGCGCCGCAGCGCGTCTCGGCGGCGATCCTCTTCTCCACGGCGGCGAGCATCCTCACGGTGACCTTCGTCATCGCGCAGCTGCCGGGCTGAGCGCCGCCCGTTTGCGCCCGCGCCCGGCGCTGCTAGGAGAGGCGCGCAACCGCAGCTGAGGAGCCCGCCCATGCAGACCGTGTCCGAAAACCGCGCCTTCGGCGGCGTGCAGGGGGTCTATACCCATGCCTCCGAGGCCTGTTCCTGCGACATGACCTTCGGCCTCTACCTGCCGCCGCAGGCCGCGCGCGGGCCGGTGCCGGTGCTCTGGTATCTCTCGGGGCTGACCTGCACGCACGAGAACGCGATGATCAAGGCCGGCGCGCAGGGCTGGGCGGAGCGGCACGGCATCGCCGTCGTCTTCCCGGACACGAGCCCGCGCGGCGAGGGCGTCGCCGACGATCCGCACTACGACCTCGGGCAGGGCGCGGGCTTCTACGTGAACGCGACCGAGGCGCCCTGGGCGCCGCATTTCCGCATGTGGGACTACGTGGCCGAGGAACTGCCCGGCCTGCTCGCCGCGCAGTTCGCCGTCGATCCGGAGCGCCAGGCGATCACGGGGCATTCCATGGGCGGTCACGGCGCGCTGACGCTCGCCATGGGGCTGCCGGGGCGCTACGCCTCGGTTTCCGCCTTCGCGCCCATCGCGCATCCGACCTCGGCCGAGTGGGGGCGCAAGCAGCTCGCGGCCTACCTCGGCCCGGACGAGGGCGCCTGGGCGGCGCATGATTCGACGCTCGCGATGCGCGCGCGCGGCTTCGACGGCGAGGTGCTGATCGATCAGGGGCTCTCGGATCAGTTCATCGACACGCTGAAGCCCGAGGCGCTGGGCGAGGCGATGGCGGCCCGTCGGCAGCCGGGGCACCTGCGGCTGCAAAGGGGCTACGATCACAGCTATTTCTTCGTGGCGAGCTTCATGGAGGATCACGTCGCCTTCCACGCCGAGGCGCTCGGCGCGTGACCGTCTACGTCGATGCCGACGCCTGCCCCGTGAAGGTCGAGGCCGAGCGGGTGGCGACCCGGCATCGCGTGGCCCTGGTTCTGGTCAGCAACGGCGGGCTGCGGCCCTCCGAGAATCCGCTGGTGGAGGTCGTGACGGTGCCCGAAGGCCCCGACGCCGCCGACCTCTGGATCGCCGAACGCGCGGGACCGGGCGACGTGGTGGTGACCGCCGACATGCCGCTCGCCGCGCGCTGCGTCGAGGCGGGCGCGCAGGTGCTCAAGCCCGACGGCGCGGCGCTGACCGAGGCGAACGTGCGCGAGGCGCTGGCGATGCGCGACCTGATGACGGACCTGCGCGCCGCCGATCCCTTCCGCCAGGGCGGCGGCCGCGCCTTCTCCAAGGCCGACCGCTCGCGCTTCCTCGACGCGCTGGAGCGCGCGCTCCGCGCGGCGCGGCGCTAGCGCGGCTTTACAACGCGGCGCCGCTGGCGTTTCCTGACGCCGGAGTGGCGCGCAAACCCCTTGCAAGGGGTTTGCAAGGCGCTTGGAAGCGCCTTGCCCGGCGGCAACCGAAAGGAGCGACATGCGACCCGACGCGGTGATCTTCGACATCGGCAACGTGCTGATCGAATGGCGCCCCGAGCGCTTCTACGACGCCGAGGTGGGCGAAGCGCGGCGCCGTGCGATGTTCGAGGCCGTCGATCTGCACGCCATGAACGACGAGGTGGACCGCGGCGCCGACTTCCGCGACACCATTTATGCCACTGCCGAGGCGCACCCGGAGTTCCACGCGGAGATCCGCCTCTGGCACGACCGCTGGATCGAGCTCGCCCGACCCGAGATCCCGAAATCCGTGGCGCTGATGCGGGCGCTGCAGGCGCGCGGCGTGCCGGTCTTCGCGCTCACCAACTTCGGCATCGGCAGCTTCGAGGTCGCGCGCGCGCACTACCCCTTCCTCGACGCCTTCGACCGCGCCTACGTCTCGGGGCACATGGGCGTCATCAAGCCCGATGCCGAGATCTATGCCCGGGTCGAGGCCGACTGCGGCCTCCCGCCCGACCGGCTTCTCTTCACCGACGACCGCGCCGACAACATCGCCGCGGCGGGGGCGCGCGGCTGGCAGACGCATCACTTCACGGGCCCCGATGGCTGGGCGCGCCGCCTCGTCGCGGCCGGCCTCCTCGACGAACGGGAGGCAGCATGAGCGTTCCCGTCATCCCCTTCGAGGCCGGCGAGGCGCGGCTCGACTGGCTGGCGCTCTGCGACGCCTTCGAGGCGGGGCACCGGATGCCGCGGGCCGAGATCGCCGACAGCTTCCTCTACCGCGGCGGGGATACCCTTCTCTCCCGCGCGGCCTGGATCGACGGGCTGGGCCTCGCGGTGAAATCGGCCACGATCTTCCCCGGCAACGGCGAGAAGGGCCTGCCCAGCGTCAACGGCGGCGTGAGCCTCTACGCCGACGACACCGGCCTGCTGGAGGCGATCGTGGACTTCCACCTCGTCACCAAGTGGAAGACCGCCGGCGACAGCCTGACCGCCGCGCGCCGGCTCGCCCGGCCGGACAGCCGCGAGATCCTGATCGTCGGCGCCGGCACCGTCGCCCGGTCGCTCCGCGACGCCTACGGCGCGGCCTTCCCCGATGCCCGCTTCACCCTTTGGAACCGCTCCCGCGCGCGGGCCGAGGAGATGGCCGCGGACTTTCCCGGCATGACCGTGGCCGAGGACCTGGAGGCCGCGGTGCGCGGCGCCGACATCGTCGCCGCCGCCACCATGGCGAAAGACCGGCTGATCCGGGGCGACTGGCTGCGCCCGGGCCAGCACATCGACCTGATCGGCGCCTTCCGCCCCGACATGCGCGAGGCCGACGACAGCGCGCTCGCCCGCGCCCGCGTCTTCGTGGACAGCCGCGACACGACCATCGGCCACATCGGCGAGCTGAAGATCCCCGTCGAGGCGGGCACCTTCCGCGCCGAGGACATCGTCGCCGACTACTACGACCCGCCGGAGACCTTCCGCCGCAGCTCTGACGACGAGATCACGCTCTTCAAGAACGGCGGCGGCGCGCATCTCGACCTGATGTGCGCGCGCTACATCCTGGAGCGTTGGCAGGCGGGCTGACCGCGCCGCCGCGCATCCGGAGGTGCGCGCGTGCGCGCGCAGGATCCCTTGCACTGCGTGCGGTTTCGGGGGCGCTGCCCCCGAACCCCCGGAGTATTTGGACCAAGATGATGGCAGAGGGCGCCGGCCTGCTCCGTCGTCGTCGGGAGACTTCGGGGAGGGCGCCCGGGCGCGGCGTCGGCTGCGTCCGGGTCAGACCGGCCAGCGCGCCAGCACCCCGGCCAGCTCAGCCCGCGCCGCGGCGTAGTCCTGCGCGAGCCGGGCGACCAGTTCCGCCGCCGGCGTGACCTCGCGCACCGTGCCGATCCCCTGACCCGCGCCCCAGACC
>NZ_JAWLFS010000318.1:0-2710 GCF_041685465.1 Rhodosalinus sp.
ACCCTCGAACGCCGCGCTGGTGCGGCGCGCCGCGGAGATCTGCGCGCGCCACGAGCGCCCGGTCGCCACATGGCGCGAAGCGCGCGAGATTCTCGGGCTCAGGTTGCCTGCGCCCACGCCCGCCTGACACCGACACGACGAAAGGACAGCCCCCGTGCCCACCGCTCCCGGCGACGATTTCACCGCGCTTCTCGAAGACGATGAGGCCGACATGAGCGTCGTCTTCTCGGACCCCGCGCAGCCCGACAACCCGATGATCTACGTCAGCGAGGAATTCGAGCGCCAGACCGGCTATTCCGCCGGGGAGGCCGTGGGCCGCAACTGCCGCTTCCTTCAGGGCCCTGAGACGGATCCGCACGCGATCGAGGCGATCCGGCAGGCCCTGCGCGCCCAGACCCGGTTCACCATCGACATCCTGAACTACCGCAAGGACGGCACGCCCTTCGTCAACCGGCTGCGCATCCGCCCGATCTACGACGGCGACGGGCGGCTCATGTTCTACGCGGGCGCGCAGAACCCGGTGAACTGAGGCGCGGCGCTCAGCCCGGGCGCAGCGCGCGGAAGGCGGCCGAGGCGCCCCAGCCGGCCGCGATCGCGATGGCGAGCGACAGGAGCCCGTAGACCAGCGGCTGTTCGCGCGACAGCGTGAAGAGAAAGCGCTCCAGCCCCACCTTCTGCACCCCGATGACGGTGTCGAACTCGGCCACCACGGCCCCGTCGCGCGTCAGGAAGACGCGGGTGTCATAGGCACCCTCGGTCAGGTTGGCCGGCATGTCGATCGCGGCGGAGAAAAGCGTCTGATCGGTCAGCTCGACCGCACCCTCGGCCATGGCGTAGAGGCCGGCGCGTTCGCGGATCCGCACCAGCGCATCGGTGAAAGCCCCCGCGTCCCCGACCTCCGGCGGGGCGCCGACCGAGCGGATGGCGCGCGGAATCGAGACCTTGTGGCGCAGGTCCTCCGTCTCGAGCAGCACCTCGTCGAGCGGGCCGCTCGTGGCGACGGCGTAGAAACTCGGCGCAAGGTCGATCCTGAGGGCATCGGTGTTCACCCAGATACCGGCGACCCGCTCCTTGCGGCGCACGGTGACGGGCCGGCTCGGCCCGGCGACGGTGATCACCACCTCGAGGGGCGGATCGCCGAGGATCGGCGCTTCGCGCTTGACGGCGCCGAAGATCAGGATCTCCGATCCCTCGAAGCTCGTGGTGATCGAGACCGTGTCGCGCGACAGGCCGAGCACCACCTCCTCGGCACGCAGCGGCGCCGCGAGTGCGAGGAGCGCCAGCGCCAACCACCGCATCAGTGGCCCCCGCCGCTGTCACCCAGCGAGTAGAGTTCGGCCGGCTGGAACAGGAGATCCGCGGCGAGCTTGCCGCAGACCGCGAGCACCATGACCGCGAGCAGGATGCGCAGTTGCTCGGCCGCGAGCCGCGTGCCGAGCTGCGCGCCCACCTGCGCGCCGATCACGCCCCCGATCAGCAGGAGCACGGCGAGGATCATGTCCACGGTGTAGTTCGTCGTGGCGTGCAGGAGGGTGGTGAAGGCGGTGACGAAGATGATCTGGAAGAGCGAGGTCCCCACCACCACCTTCGTCGGCATGCCGAGCAGATAGATCATCGCCGGCACCATGATGAAGCCGCCGCCGACCCCCATGATCGCCGCGAGGATGCCCACGGCGACGCCGACGAGCAGCGGCGGGATGACGGAGATGTAGAGCCCCGAGGTGCGGAAGCGCATCTTGAAGGGCAGGACGTGCACCCAGCCCCGCTGCCTCGCGCGGCGCGCGGGCACCACGCCGGCCGGGCGGCGCGCCTTGAGAAGCGCGCGAAGGCTCTCGACGAACATGAGCGCGCCGACCACGCCGAGGAAGACGACGTAGGAGAGCCGCACGAGGAGGTCCACCTGCCCCTGCGCCTTCAGCACGTTGAAGATCCAGATCCCGATCGCCGCACCGATCAGACCGCCCGCCAGCAGCACCAGCCCCATGCGCAGATCGACGGTCTTGCGCCGGAAATGCGCGAGCGCCCCCGAGAAGGACGAGGCGACGATCTGGTTCGCCTCCGTGGCGACGGCGACCGCGGGCGGGATCCCGATGAAGAACAGGAGCGGCGTCATCAGGAAACCGCCCCCGACGCCGAACATGCCCGAGAGCACCCCCACCAGCCCGCCGAGCCCCAGGAGGACGAAGGCGTTCACCGACACCTCGGCAATGGGCAGGTAGATCATCATGTCCCTTCCTAGCGTCCCCCCCCCGCGCTTGACAAGTTGCCGCGGCGCGGCGCGCACCGCGGCCGGATGCAGGGGGGCTGTCCGCCCCCCTCTTGGCCTTCGGCCAATTCACCCCCCGAGAGTATTTGGGCCAAGATGATGGGGCCGGATGCGGTGGGGCCCATCATCTTGGCGCAAATACTCCGGGGAGCGCGAGGGGCAGAGCCCCTCGCCGGCGCTGCGCTCGACGTGCGGGTCAGCCTCGGGCAGATGACCCCCGCCAGGTCGCTTTCGGCCTTCGAGGGCGCAGACCGTTGCGGCTGCGGGACTGCCCGGCATCCCGGAACGCGCATGCGCCGCGCCGGGCCACTGATCCGGCGCCGCGGGCCGGACGCGTTTCAGGGAAGCGTGCGGACGAGCATGAGCGCGTCCACCGGCGGATGTCCGGTCCGCTGGTAGTAACCGGGGCGCAGTCCAGCTTCGGCCCAGCCGTCGGCCACGTAG
>NZ_JAWLFS010000089.1:0-11198 GCF_041685465.1 Rhodosalinus sp.
GCTGCGCGTGCCCGTGCTGCGCCGTCTGCGCACCGGCGTCGGGCGCACGCGGCGCTCGATCTCGTCGTAGAGGAGGCCGGCGACGTTCTTTCGGCTGACGGTTTCGATCCCCTCGAGCCCGGGGGAGGAGTTCACCTCCAGCACCTTGGGCCCGCTCTCGGAGCGCAGGAGGTCGACGCCGGCGAGATTGAGGTTGAAGGCGCGCGCCGCGCGCACCGCGGTCTCGCGCTCGGTGCGGGTGATGCGCACGCGCACGGCCGAGCCGCCCCGGTGGAGGTTGGAACGGAAATCGCCGTCCGCACCGGTGCGCTTCATGGCCGCGACAACCTTGTTGCCCACCACGAGGCAGCGCACGTCCTCTCCGGCCGCTTCCTTGACGAAATCCTGCACGAGGAAGTTGGCCTTGAGGCCGCGGAAGGCGTCGATCACCGACTGCGCGGCCTTCTTGGTCTCGGCCATCACGACGCCCTTGCCTTGCGTCGATTCCAGCAGTTTCACGATCAGCGGCGCGGTGCCCACGAGCTTGATCAGGCTGTCGGTGTCCTTGGGGCTGGAGGCGAAGGCGGTGTTGGGCATGCCGATGCGGTGGCGCGCCATGAGCTGATGCGCGAAGAGCTTGTCGCGGCTCGCCGCGATCCCCTCGGAGCCGTTGATGCAGAAGGTGCCGATGGTCTCGAACTGGCGCACGACGGCGGTGCCGTAGGGCGTGACCGAGGCGCCGATGCGCGGGATCACCGCGTCGTAGCGCGGCAGGCGCTTGCCGTCGTAGTGCACCTCCGGCGAGAGCGCGTTGATCGCCATGTAGCAGCGCGTCGTGTCGATCACCTCGACCGTGTGGCCGCGCCCCTCGCCCTCCTCGCGCAGGCGGCGGGTGGAGTAGTTGTCCTCGCGCGAGAGCACGGCGATGCGCAGCGCGCGGTTGGGCGCGACGCTGCGCATCTTGGGGCTGTGGTAGACGTCGTAGCTGAGCTCGGGCTGGCAGAAGCGGTCGGTGGCGATGATCGTGATGTGATCCTTGAGCGCCTCGCGGCCGAGCAGCATCCGGCTCTGCATCGTGGCGCGGTTGGTCAGCGTGAGCTCGATCCGCCAGCTGTGGTCGGCGACCCGCAGCGTGGAGGCGATGACGTAACGGCTTTCGCTCTCGCCGTTGGAGGAGGTGACGGTCCGCCGGTCGAGGATCACCGCCGAACAAGGGATCACCACGTCGTCGCGGCCGGGGATCGGATGCACCGTGAAGCGCACCCGCGGCTTGGAGGCGGGGCCGAAGGTCTCGATGTCCCAGGCATGCAGCGCGGAGGTCCGTGCGCCGGTGTCCACCTTGGCCCTGAGCGCCGGCAGGCCGAGATCGGGCAGGGCCACCCATTCCTCCCAGCCGAAGCGGATCAGGTCGTCGTCGGCCATGCAGTCCTCCTTGTCGGAACGGAGCGTAACGGCGTCACGCCCGAAGTCCACCGGCCGGCCATGCCGCCGCGCGCCGGCACGTGCAAGCGGGTTCGGACGCGTCAGGCCGCGCGCATGGCCGACCGCGCGCAGAAGCAGGAGGCCGCGACCGCCCGGTCGGCGCGCGCCTCGGCGATGGCGAGGGCCTGCGCGATCGGCGCGATCTCGTCGCCCGGCGCGGCGCGGGCGCGCAGGCAGTCGTGTAGCCCGCGCAGCGACCAGACGTTTCCGGGATGCACCTGCGCGCGTGGCAGATCGCCGCCGAGGCCCAGATCGGCGCGATAGACGGCCTCTGCCTCGGTGTGCCGGCCCTGTTCCAGAAGCAGCGCCCCGAGCGCGTGGCGCGAGGGCTGCATCCAGCCCCAGGGCTCGTCGTAGGGAAGCGCGTCCTCCGCCGCGACCGCCTGGCGAAGCGCGCCGAAGGCCGCGTCGTGCGCGCCCTGACGGTAGAGGATCTCGCCACGCAGCATCGCCTTCGCGATCTCCATCAGGTCCACGACCCGGTTGTTGTGCAGAAGCCGCGTGTCGGGGATCCGGCCGAGCGCCGCGAGAAACCGCACTTCCTCGGCTTCCGCCTCCTCGGGCCGCCCGAGCGCGGCCAGCGCGACGCCGCGGGCATAGAGGCGCGTCGCCTCGTGCGTGCAGAAGAGCGCGGTGTCGTCCTTCGCGGGCAGCTGCAGGCAGGCCTCCCAGCGTCCGAAGCGGATCAGGACATGCGGCTCCATCGCCAGATAGCTCTCGAAGAAATCCGCCATCGGCGGCGAGTCGAGGCGCAGCAGCTCCTCCGGGACGGTCGCCTCCATGCCGCGCACCGCCTCCAGCGCCGGCGCGATGCGGCCGAGAAAGAGCGCGCCGTAGATCACGAAGTGATAATCGTGCAGGCGGTATCCCGAATAGACGTTCATCGCGCCCGCGCGGGCGAGGTACCTCAGATCCGCGGCCACCGCTCGCTCGTTCCAGTGCACGGCGTCGTGATACTGCCCGCAGAGCACGTCGACATGCGTCGGCATGTGCACGAGGTGGCCCGCGTCCGGAACGAGGCCGCGCAACGCGTCGGCCTCGCGCAGCGCGCGCTCGGGGTGCGGCGACATCTCCATCAGGTGGATCCACATGTGCAGAAGGCCCGGATGGGTCATGCCGCCCGGCCGCGACAGCGCCTGCTCGAGAACCGCCATCGCCTCTTCGGTCGCCGCGCCGTCGGCGGGCCGCCCGGTCGCGAGGTCCCACATCTGCCAGGGCGTGCAATCCATCAGCGCCTCCGCGAAGAGCGCCGCGATGTCGAGGTCGTCCGGGAAGGCCGCATGCACCCTGCGCATCGCGTCGGCATAGGCGCGGTCCCAGTCCGACTGATCGGGCAGGGGATCGCGCTGCGGATAGCGCGCGGCGAGGGCGTCGATCAGCGCGGCCTCGGCCGGCGCCGCCCCGTCCCCGGCGGCGCGCGCGGCCTGCAGCGCGTCGTGGGCCGCGGCGAGGGCGCGCGCCTTGCCGGTTTCATCCATCACGCGCCAGGGCATGTTGTAGTTCGGCCCGAGCGCATAGGCCCGGCCCCAGTGCGCCATCGCGCACCCCGGGTCGGCCGCCGCGGCGCGCTCGTAGCAGGCCACCGCCTCCTCGTGGTTGAAGCCGTAGGTCCAGGCCAGCCCGCGGTCGAACCAGCGCTGCGCCGCCTCCGACGCGGTGCTCACGCGGCGCCCGTGCCGCCCGAGGTCGTAAGGATAGTCGTCCATCTGCATCTCCGTCGCCCGGGCGCAGCCTAGCACGGTCGCGGCCGGCGCTCACGCGATCCTGTACGGCGCGGCGTTGATCCGGCGGCGGCACCGCCCCACTTGCCCGGGGAAAGGAGACACGCCATGCATCGCAGAGGGTTTGTCGGTGGCGCGCTCGCCGGTCTCGGGGTCGGCGCGCACGTCGCCACGGCAGAGGAGACATTCGAGGTGACGCGCACGAAAGAGGAGTGGAAGGCCCGGCTCTCGGATCTCGAGTACCGGGTGATGCGCCGGGAGGGCACCGAACCGGCCTTTTCCTCGCCGCTGCACGACCTGAAGGCCGAGGGCGTCTATCGCTGCCGCGGCTGCGAGCAGCCGCTTTATTCCTCCGAGCACAAGTTCGACAGCGGCACCGGCTGGCCGAGCTTCTACAAGCCGATCTCGGAGGAGGCCGTCGCCACGAAGCGCGACTGGAAGCTGATCGTGCCGCGGACGGAGGTGCACTGCGCCCGCTGCGGCAGCCACCTCGGCCACATCTTCGACGACGGCCCGCCGCCCACGGGCAAGCGCCACTGCATCAACGGCGTCTCGCTCGTCTTCGAGGACGCCTGAGCGCCCCCGGTGCAGGACCCAAGCACGGGGCGCGCGGGATCAGGGTCGCGCAGCGGCCCGCCGCGCAACGCCGGCAGCCGGGGCGAAAAACCTTTCAAGGTTTTTCCCCCGCACCGCTGCCGGCGGTCACTTGAAGTGCCGGCTGTCCTTCAGCTGGTCCCAGGCCCACATCACGAGCTGCAGCTGCTCTTCCTGGCTGCGGTCGCCGCCGTTCATGTCCGGGTGCAGCACCTTGATGAGCGCCTTGTAGCTCTTGCGGATATCCGCCTTCGACCAGTCGTCGCGCCCGTCGAGAATCTCGAGCGCGCGCCGCTCGGTGGGTGGCAGGCGCCGTCCGACGGGCGCGCCGTTCTCGCGGCCCGGGTTGCGCGTGGCGTTGTCGCCCAGCACCTGATGCGGGTCCTCGATGCCGAGCCGCGCCCATGCCCGCGCCTCCGGATCCCGGAAGTCGCGCGTCTGCCGGTCCCAGACCTTGTCCTTCGACATCTGCGCGTTGAGCTCGGCCTCGGTGGTGCCCTCGAAGAAGTTCCACTTGGTGTTGTACTCGCGCACGTGATCCTTGCAGAACCAGTAGAAATCGTCGAGCACGTCGGGGGCCTTGGGCGCGCGGTAGAGCCCCGCCGCCTCGCAGCCCTCGTGGTCGCAGCGCCGCGTCGAGGTTTCCGACGCACCGGACATGGCCCGCCGTCCGCGAGGTTTCTTCTTCTTTGCGGAGGACACGGAGATGTCGAATCCGAAAGGGTCGGGTTTGCGCATCGTCTCACCTTTTCGACTCGGAGGCGGAAGTTTAGACTTCAGGGAGTGAATTTGAAGGGGTTGCAGAGGGTAAAAATGTCACGCACCGAAGAGATACGTCATGCGCTGGAGACGGCCTTCGCGCCCTCTCAGCTCGATGTGGTCGACGAGAGCGAGCGCCACCGCGGTCACGCGGGCTACCAGGAAGGCGGCGAGAGCCATTTCCGGGTGAGCATCCGCGCGCCCGCCTTCGCCGGACAGTCGCGCCTCGCCCGTCACCGGGCGGTGCACGCCGCGCTCGGGCCGGACCTTGTGGGGCGCATTCACGCGCTCGCGCTCGACATCGACGCCTGAGCGCTCAGCGCTCGCCCCCGTCCCGCCGCACCGCCCAGAGGCGCCGGCCCGCCGGCTTGTCGGCGACGCCGCGCTCCTCGTGCTCGCGGTCGGCGCGCAGCACGCCGGGCAGGGGCATCGCGTCGCCCGGGTCCGCGCGCCCGGGCGCCTCGCCGGTCACGGCCTGCAGCGGCGGCCCGTCCTCCGTCGCGCCGCTGCGCGCGCGGCGGAAGATCAGCATCGTGCGCCACTGGGTGACCCGGCCGCCGAGGCCCTTGCGCTCCTCCGAGGGCAGGGTCTCGGCGCGCAGGTACTCCCAGCCCTCGGCGGAATGCGCGTTCATCAGCTTCTCGACCGAGAGGGCGAAGCGGGCCTCCGGCGCGCGGACGCCCTTCACTTTCTCCGCGCGCGCGGGCGCAGGCACCACCTTGTATTCGTAAGCGGACATCGCGCCCTCCAGCCGTTGGCGGCGCATACGCTAGCAGGGCGGGCGCGCGAAGGCCAGCTTGCGGCGCGGCGTCACTCCGCCGGCGGACGACGACGGGCGTCGATGCGCCGTGCCTCCGCACGCAGGAGCAGGATGCCCACCCCTGCGACCGTCAGGGCCGCGAGCGGAACCGCGAATTCGAAGAGCGTCATGCGCGGGGCTCCTTCCTGAGCATGACCATAACTTAGTGCGCCGCGACGTGCAGCGCCAGTCCGGCGACGCGCCACCACAGCGTGAGCCAGCCGAGCGCCGCGCCCCGCTCGACCAGCGGGCGGATCAGGGCGAAGGCGATGAGGCCCAGCCCAACCGCGTTCAGAAAGCCCGAGAAGAGCTTCACCGCGCGTCGCGAACGAGGATCGCGTCACGCAGCGGGCGCATCGCGCCTCAGAGCCCCAGCTTCGCCGCCACGATCTCGTTGACCGCCTTCGGGTTGGCCTTGCCGCCGGTGGCCTTCATCACCTGGCCGACGAACCAGCCGGCGAGCTTCGGGTTGTCCCGCGCCTTCTCGACCTGCGCGGGGTTGGCGGCGATGACCTTGTCCACCTCGGCCTCGATGGCGCCGGTGTCGGTGACCTGTTTCATGCCGCGCGCCGCGACGATTTCGGCCGGGTCGCCGCCCTCCGTGTAGACGATCTCGAAAAGATCCTTGGCGATCTTGCCGGAGATGTCGCCCTTCGCGATCAGGTCGATCACGGCCCCGAGCTGCGCGGGGGAGACGGGGCTTTCGGTGATGTCGCGCTCGTCCTTCTTGAGCCGGCCGAAGAGCTCGTTGATGACCCAGTTCGCGGCCTGCTTGCCGTCGCGGCCGCGGGCCACCTGCTCGAAGTAGTCGGCGGCGGCGACCTCGGCGGTCAGCACGCCCGCGTCGTATTCGGTCAGGCCGTAGTCGGCCACGAAGCGCGCCTTCTTGGCGTCCGGAAGCTCCGGCAGGCTGGCCGCGATGTCGTCGACCCAGCCCTGTTCGAGTTCCAGCGGCAGAAGGTCGGGATCGGGGAAATAGCGGTAGTCGTGCGCCTCCTCCTTGGAGCGCATCGAGCGCGTCTCGCCCCGGTCGGGGTCGTAGAGGCGCGTCTCCTGCTCGATGCTGCCGCCTTCCTCGAGAATGGCGATCTGGCGGCGGGCCTCGTGGTCGATGGCCTGCTGGATGAAGCGCATCGAGTTCATGTTCTTGATCTCGCACCGCGTGCCGAGGTGGGCCGGATCGCCCGTTTCGATGAACTTCTCGTAGGCGCCGGGGCGGCAGACCGAGACGTTCACGTCCGCGCGCAGATTGCCCGACTGCATGTTGCCCTCGCAGGTGCCGAGGTAGCGCATGATCTGCCGCAGCTTGGTAAGGTAGGCCGCCGCCTCCTCGGGCCCGCGGATGTCGGGGCGCGAGACGATCTCCATCAGTGCGACGCCCGTGCGGTTGAGGTCCACGAAGGACATCGAGGGATCCATGTCGTGGATCGACTTGCCGGCGTCCTGCTCGACGTGGATGCGCTCGATCCGGACGCGGCGCGCGATGCCGGGCGCCATGTCCACGAGCACCTCGCCCTCGCCGACGAGCGGGTGGTAGAGCTGGCTGATCTGGTAGCCCTGCGGCAGGTCCGGGTAGAAGTAGTTCTTGCGGTCGAAGGCGCTCGCCAGGTTGATCTCGGCCTTCAGGCCCAGACCCGTGCGCACCGCCTGCGCGATGCAGTATTCGTTGATCACCGGCAGCATCCCCGGCATCGCCGCATCGACGAAGGCGACGTTGGAGTTGGGCTCGGCCCCGAACTCGGTCGAGGCACCGGAGAAAAGCTTGGCCTGCGAGGCGACCTGCGCGTGCACCTCCATTCCGATGACCAGCTCCCAGTCGTGGCGCGCGCCGGCGATGACCTTGGGCTTGGGCGGTTCGAAGGCGAGATCGAGCATGAGACGCTCCCCGGGGACTGCGACGCGCATGGGGTAGCCAAAGCGGCCGGCGGGCGCAATCCTGCGCGTCAGCCTGCCCGCAACAGCCCGGCCGCCTCGTCGAGCGCGGCGCGCGCCAGGCGCTCGCCGGTTTCCATCGCCGACATCCGGTCGCCCCTGTGGCCGGCCGTCTCCGCCCAGACGACGGGGTGAATCTCCGTCATGTGTTCGCGCAGGATCCGGTAGCCGGCGTCTCGCACCTGCGCGCGACGGCCGGCGATCGCGCTGTCCTCCGCGGCGCCGCGCCCCCGGCGATCGGGCGCGAGGGCGCAGAAGGCGGCGAGCTGATTGAGCAGGTGCTGGTCCTCGTGGCGCAGGAGAATGTCGTCGATCCCCTGCACGAAGCGCACGATCTCCACCCGTTCGAAGCCGCGCGGATCGGCGAGAAGCGCGTCGCGCCAGCACCATGTGTAGCCGCCCGCCCCCCAGATGTCGGCGGTGCGCTCGGCGGTGGCGCGGGCCGCGCGGTCGAGGTCCCCGAACGGGCCGAGGCCGCGCGGGCGCAGCGCGCGGCCGAGGGCGCGCATGTGGCTCGGATTGGCCGGATCGAGGTCGATCAGGTCCTCGTAGAGATCCGCGAGATGGGTCGCGTCGGCCTGCCAGACCGGTGCCAGCGTGCAGTGCACGGCGGCAAGTGCAGGGCTGTCCAGCGCGATGGGATCGAAGTCCTCCAGCACATGGGCGGCCTGCGCGAGATGCGCATGGTAGTCCATGCGCTGCGCCACCGGCAGAGCGGCGGGCGCCGCGTCGCCGCGGGCCGCCTCGGCGGTGGCGATCTCGGCCCAGGCGACGGCGAGCGCACGGCCGGCCTGCTCCGGCGCCTCGGCACGGATCTCGTGCAGCCATGCAAGGCCGGGCGCGGTGGCGCCGTCCGGGCCGGGCTCCAGTGCGTCGGTGACCGCGCCCCGCGCCAGAAGCTCGGCGACGAGCGTGCCGCCGGGCGTCGCGGCGCGGGCCTTGTCCGTCTCGCGGATCAGCGCGTCGAGTTCGTCCCAGCGGTCCTGCCGCGCGAGGAAAAGGCCCTGTCCCCCGTAGCTCTTGGCGTCGTGCTCGTCGCGGGTCACGTCGCGCACCGGCAAGGTCGCGGCGCCCGCGGTGGCGCGCCGCCGCGCGGCCCGTGTCGCACCGACGCGAAGCGGTGCCGCGTCCCGGACCGGCGGGCCCTGCGGGGCGGTCTCCGCCGGCGCGCCGACCACGCCGAGAACCCGCCTGAAGATCATGCCGAGGGCGCTCATGTCGCGCCACCCTTTCCCCGTTGCGCCATGCCCCCTTGTCGTGGCGCAATCGGGCATAAATCGGGCGACGGCGGGAAAAAAACTCGCGCTATGCGTGTCCGCTCAGTTGGAACTCGTCTGCCGGCTCCAGGATGGGCGGCGCGTGTTGTCCACGAGCGAGACCGCCGGCGCGCGATGGCCGCCGAGCGCGAGCGTCGCCCGGCGCAGGAGCGTGATGCCCTCCTCCGAGCGGGCCGGAAGCGAGCGCGGCGAGATCGCCTCGCCCACGGTGATCCGGTAGGGCTGGCGGTGCTTGTTCAGCGTCTCGTGGAAGAGCGTGATGTCGCGCAGCGTCGGGTGCAGCAGGTCGAAGAGATAGAAGAGCGCGGAATTGCGCGCCCGGATGTTCACCGGGATCACCGGCAGGTCGAACTTGCGCGCGATCATCGCCGCCGAGGGCATCCACTCGCGCTCGTGCAGGCTGAGCCCGCGGCGCTTGGCGAGGCGGCCCGAGGGGAAGATCACGCCGAGGCGCCCCTCGTCCACGGCCTGTCGCGTGTAGGCCATCGTCTCGCGCGTCTTGCCGTGGGTGCGCTTTTCCCTCCGCCATTCCACCGGCGCGATCATGCGCTCCATCTGCGGCATGACACGCAGGATGTCGTGGTTGGCGAAGAAGTAGAGATCCGGCCGCAGCTCCGCGAGGGCGGCGTGCAGCATGATGCCGTCGGCGATTCCCGTCGGGTGGTTGGCCACCACCAGCGCCGCGCCCTGCCGCGGGATGTTGTCGAGGCCCGTGGCCTCCATGTCCTGCGCGAGGCGGCGCGCCATCTCCTGCATGATGCACTCGGGCGGCAGGTGCTCCAGCGTCTCGCCAAGGGCCACGGTGCGGTCGTAGCCGAGTATCGCGTTCAGCACGGTGCGCGCGGGGGCCACTCCGGGCCTTTCCGAGAAAAGCCAGGGCGCGCGTTCAGCGATCAGCGGGTCGATCCTGTCCTTCATGGCGCCCTTCAACATCTGCCCTGCGACGATCGTATGACGGCGACCCGAAAATTGCACGGATCGACAGAAGCTGAAACCCCCGAGGGTGCGGTCCGGTTCCCGCGGGCGACAAGACGCCCAGTTCTAGAAGAGCGCGAAATGATGCCGCTCGGTGCGCAGGCCGCGTTCTGCCAGCGCCGAATCCAGCGTCCGCCATGGCGGGAGGCTTTCCTGCGGCAGGCGGATCCTGCGGCCCGAGTGGAGCACCAGCGTCACCTTGACCGACAGATCGAGCCGCGTGTCGAAGCGCACGCGGTCGATCTGGCCGAAGACGACCTCGCCCTCCGCGCGGCCCGCGTGCCAGCGGATGCGGTCGTCCTCCAGCGCGAGGCCGGCCCGGCGGTCGGACACGAGATCCCAGACCGCCGGCAGGGTGAAGAGCGCCGGTATCGCCACGACCCAGAGCGCGGCGTCGAGAAGGACGACCAACGCCACGATCACGGCCCAGACCGCCACGAGCACGAGCGCCGTGCGCCGCGTGCGGCCCGTGCGCGCGAAGCGGAAGGGCGCAGGCTCAGGCAAGCATCCGCCCGACCATCTCGCCCGCGTCGCGCGAGAGCCCCGGCGTCGCCGCGATACGCTCCAGCGCGGCCCGGGCGTGCGCCTGCCGGCCCGCGTCGTAGCGGCGCCAGGTCTGGAAGGCCGTCATCATCCGCGCCGCGGTCTGCGGGTTGACGGGATCGAGCCGGATCAGCCAGTCGGCCAGCAGGGCATAGCCCGCCCCGTCGGCCCGGTGAAAGCCCGCGTGATGCCCCGCGAGCGCGCCCAGCACCGCGCGGAAGCGGTTCGGGTTCTTCATGTCGAAGGCCGGGTGCCCGGTCAGCCGGCGCGCGGTCTCCACGGCGCGCTCGGGCGGCGCCTCGCTCACCTGGAGGGCGAACCACTTGTCCATCACGAGGCGGTCGTCCTGCCAGCGTTCGTGGAAGGCGGCCAGTTCGGCCGCGCCCTTTCCCGCGCGCAGGAGGCAGGCGAGCGCCGTGAGCGTCAGCGTCATGTTGTCGGCCCCGGCGTATTGCCGCGCGGCCAGCGCGCCGTCGTCGCGGCGCGAGATCAGCCCCAGCATCGCGTTGCCCAGCGCGCGCTTGCCGGACTGTTCCGCGTCGGGCGCGTAAGGCCCGGTCACGCGCATCGCCTCGTAGAGTTGCGGCGCGAGGTCGGCGAGGTGAAGCGCAAGCGCCTCCTTCAGCCCCTCGACCGCGCCCCAGATCGCGTCCGGGTCCGGCGTCTCGCCCCGGTCGGCGAGGGCCTGCGCGAGTTCGGATTGCGTGGGCAGCGCGAGCATCTGCGCACGGAAGGCCGGCTCGAAGCTCTCGTCGCGCAGGATCGCGGCGACGCCCTCGAGCCAGGCGGCGTGCGGCGCGGCGCCCGTGCGAATCGTGGCGATCAGGCTCTCGCGGGCGAGCGCGCGGCCCGCCTCCCACTTGTTGAAGGGGTCGGTGTCGTGCGCCATGAGAAACGCGCGCTCGTCCCGGTCCGCCGCGCGCTCCAGCACCACGGGCGCCGAGAAGCCGCGCAGGATGGAGGGGACGGGCTTCGACGCGAGCCCCTCGAAGGTGAAGCTCTGCCGCGCTTCGGTCAGTTCCAGAACCCGGGTCGGCGCCACCTCGTCCCCGTTCGGGGACAGCAGGCCCACGGCGATCGGGATCACCAGCGGCGCCTTCTCCTCCTGCCCCGGCGTGGGCGGCGTGCGCTGCGCGA
>NZ_JAWLFS010000090.1:0-11121 GCF_041685465.1 Rhodosalinus sp.
TCTGGCGATCACGCCCCAGTTGCGGCCCGGGCCGAGCGCCCGGCGCTGGCCAACCGATGCGTGGCGCGGTAGGGACGCGCCATGCTCGCCCTGACCCGCCACGGCACACCCACCGACCGCCCGCCGCTCGTCATCGCGCACGGGCTCTTCGGCTCGGGCCGCAACTGGGGCGTGATCGCCAGACGCCTGTCCGACACGCGCGAGGTGATCGCCGTGGACATGCGCAACCACGGCGAGAGCCCGCACACCACGCGGCACGACTACCCCGGCATGGCTGCCGATCTGGCGGAGGTGATCGCCGCCGAAGGGCGGGATTGCAACCTTCTCGGGCATTCCATGGGCGGCAAGGCGGCGATGATGCTGGCGCTGACGGCGCCCGCGGGTCTGCGCCGGCTGATCGTGGCCGACATCGCGCCCGTCGCCTACGCGCATTCGCAGGCGCCCGCGCTCGAGGCGATGCGCGCGCTCGACCTCTCCACGGTCGGCAGCCGGGCGGAGGCGACCGCCGCACTCGCCGAGCGGCTCGGCGGGGAGGATGCCAAGGGCCTCGCCGCCTTCCTCGCGCAGTCGCTCGACGTGACGGCGAAGCGCTGGCGGCTCGAGCTCGACGCGCTCGCGCGCGACATGGAGGCGATCCTCGGCTTCCCGGAGGTCTCGGGGCGGTTCGACGGCCCCAGCCTCTTCCTCGCGGGAGCGGAGAGCGACTACATCCGCCCCGAGCACCGCGACCGGATCAAGGCGCTTTTCCCCGCCGCGCGCTTCGCGAAGATCCCCGGTGCGGGCCACTGGCTGCACGCCGACAAGCCGCGCGCGTTCGAGGCCGCGGTGCGCGCCTTTCTCGACGCCTGATTCACGCCAGCGTCCGCAACTCCCCCTCGAGCCAGGGAAGCTGCGCGAGCGCCGGGCCCACCACCTGCGTCTGCACCAGATCGCGCACCGTGCGCGCGATGTCCTCGGGCACCGGGCTCGCCCAGTCGGCGCCGGCGAAGAGCGAGATCGTCCGCGCGAGCGGCGCGAAGGGCAGCGGATGCGCCGTGATCCGGTCGTGCAGCCGCGCCGCGCGCATGTAGCCCAAGGGCGTGGTCACCGCCCAGCCCGCGCCGCGCGCCACCAGCACCATGAGCGCCTGATGCGCGCCGATCTCGAAGCGCTCGGGATACTCGGCGCCTTCCCGGCGCAGATGCGCCTCGATCGTCCGGCCGATGAGCTGCGTCCGGTCGTAGCGCAGGAAGGGCAGCCGCCCGATCGCCGCCTGCCCCTCGTGCGGCCCGCGCGGGGTGACGAGGATGAAGGGATCGCGCACCAGCGGCAACTCGGCGAGGCCCTCGTGCGGGATGCCCGGGCTCGCCGCCACGCCGAGGTCGAGGCGCCGCTCGGCCACCGCCTGCGTGATCTCGTGGCTCGGCGCGGTCACCATGCGGAAGCGGCAGCGCGCCATGTTCTCGGCGAGGATCGTGGCGAGGCGCGGGGTCAGGTCGCTGTCGAAATCGTCGATCAGGCCGAGCGCCAGCGTCGTGAGCCCCGAGAGATCCATCATCGTGAGCTCGGACTGGGCGAGGCGAAGCTGCGACAGCACCTCGCGCGCGCGCGGCAGGAAATGCCGCCCGCCGGGGGTGAGCTGCATCGGCCGGCGCGCGTGATCGACGAGGGCGGTGCCGAGCGCGGCCTCGAGGTTGCGCATCTGCTGCGAGACGGCCGGCGCCGAGAGGCCGGTGCGCGCCGCCGCCTCGGCGACGGAGCCGGTCGCGGCGAGCGCCTCGAACACCTCCAGCCCGCGCAGGGTGACGCCCTTGAGGCCCATCGCCTTCTCCCGGTCTGTGCCGGAACGGCGCGCTCCGGTCTCTGCGGCGCCCTTGGTCAAGCGTCCGGCCCGCCGCGTCAGCGAAGCCGCGCGCAGGCGCGCTCCACCTCGTCGCCGAAGGCGGTGTAGCGGTCCCAGAACCGCCGGTCGGCGGGATCGTCGGACTGCCGGATGTCCTGTGCGCGCTGCGGGGTGTCGTAGAAGCTCGCGGCGATCCGCCGCTCTCCGCGGTCGAGCTCACGATCCGCCACCGCCTGAATGCAGCCGCAGATCGCGGGGTTCGCCCCCGCACGCCCCGAGTCGATGCAGGCGTTCTGCATGCGACCGGCCCCGCAGGCCGCCAGCGTCAGCATCAAGCCGCCCGTCAGGACCGCACGCCCCGCTCCGATCATGCCGCCTCTCCGGAATGGCCCCATGGACGCGCGCGCGCCCGTGTCGGCGTCACCATGCCCGCGCAGGCGGCGGGTTTCAACTGCGGGGTGGGGCGGCGGGACCAGCCTCTGTCGCAGCCTTACAAAAGGTCGTGCCGCGCGCGGAAGATGCCCCGCCGCCGCGGCCGGCGTAGGGTGCGTGCTGAGCACGCACCCTACGGGCACTCAAACATCCAGCTCCTCGACGAACCGCGCGTTCTCGGAGATGTACTGGAACCGCAGTTCCGGTTTCTTGCCCATCAGCCGCTCGACGAGGTCGCCGGTCTCGCCGGGTTCGTCGTCGTCGATGGTCACCCGGATCAGCCGGCGGGAGGCCGGGTCCATCGTGGTCTCCTTCAGGTCCTTGGCGTCCATTTCGCCGAGGCCCTTGAAGCGGCTGACCTCGATCTTGCCCTTGCCGCCGAGGCCGGTCTTCATCCAGGCTTCCCGCTCGGCCTCGTCGAGGGCATAGACGCGCCGGGCGCCCTGCGTCAGCCGGTAGAGCGGCGGGCAGGCCAGGTAGAGGTGCCCGTGGTCGATCAGCGGCCGCATCTGGCTGAAGAAGAAGGTCATCAGCAGCGCGGCGATATGCGCGCCGTCCACGTCCGCGTCGGTCATGATGATGACCTTCTCGTAGCGCAGGTCGTCGAGGCGGAACTTCGTGCCCAGCCCGACGCCCAGCGCCTGGGAGAGGTCGTTGATCTCGGCGTTCTGGCCCAGCTTGGAGGAGGCCGCGCCGAGGACGTTCAGGATCTTGCCCCGAAGCGGCAGGAGCGCCTGCGTGCGCCGCTCGCGCGCGGCCTTGGCCGAGCCGCCCGCGCTGTCGCCCTCGACGATGAAGATCTCGGTCCCTTCGCGGGCGGCCACGGTGCAGTCCACGAGCTTGCCGGGCAGGCGGAGCCTGCGGGTGGCGGACTTGCGCGCGGTCTCCTTCTCCTGCTTGCGGCGCTGGCGCTCCTCGGCGCGCAGCACGAGGAAGTCGAGGATGGCGCCCGCGCTCTTCGGGTCGGCGGCGAGCCAGTTGTCGAAGTGGTCGCGCACCGCGCCCTCGACGAGCTTCGCCGCCTCGGCAGTGGCGAGGCGGTCCTTGGTCTGGCCCACGAACTCCGGCTCGCGGATGAAGCAGGAGACGAGCGCGCAGCCCCCGCCCGCGAGGTCCTCGCGGGTGATCTGCGCGGCCTTCCTGTTGTTCGCGAGCTCGCCGTAGGCGCGGATGCCCTTCAGGATCGCGGCCCAGAAGCCCTGTTCGTGCGTGCCGCCCTCGGGGGTGGGCACGGTGTTGCAGTAGCTCTGCACGAAGCCGTCGCGCGCGGGCGTCCAGTTGATCGCCCATTCGACCTTGCCGGGCCGGTCGAAACGCTCGGCGAAGTCGACCTTCCCGGCGAAGGGGCGCTCGGAATAGGTGGTCGCGCCCTCGAGGCGTTCGGCGAGGTAGTCGGCGAGGCCGCCGGGAAAGCGGAAGGTCGCCTCGGCCGGGGTCTCGCCGTCCTCGACCGCGGATTTCCAGCGGATCTCGACGCCCGAGAAGAGGTAGGCCTTCGACCGCGCGAGGCTGAAGAGGCGCGCGGGCTTGAAGCGCGCGGCTCCGAATATCTCCGGGTCGGGGTGGAAGGTCACGGTGGTGCCACGCCGGTTGGGCGCCGCGCCGATCTCCTGCACGGGGCCCTGCGGCGTGCCGCGCGCGAAGCGCTGCTCGTGCAGCACCTTGTTGCGCGCCACCTGAACGGTCATCACGTCCGAGAGCGCGTTGACCACCGAGGCGCCCACGCCGTGCAGGCCGCCGCTCGTCTGATAGGCCTTGCCCGAGAACTTGCCGCCCGCGTGCAGCGTGCAGAGGATCACCTCCAGCGCGGATTTCCCGGGGAACTTCGGGTGCGGGTCGACGGGGATGCCGCGGCCGTTGTCGCGGATGGTGAGCGCGCCATCGGCGTGCAGCTCCATCTCTATGCGGCTCGCGTGGCCGGCGACGGCCTCGTCCATCGCGTTGTCGAGCACCTCCGCGGCCATGTGATGCAGCGCGCGCTCGTCGGTGCCGCCGATGTACATGCCGGGACGCTTGCGCACCGGCTCCAGCCCCTCGAGCACCTCGATGGAGGAGGCGTCATAATCGCCGTGTCCCTGCGAAGAGAGAAGATCGTCTGCCATGCCTGCCCGGCCTTTCTGCTTGGCTCGCCATTAGAACAGCAACCGCGCCGCCCGGAAAGGGTCCTCCGGCGCATGGGGCGGCGGACGCCGCGTGCGCCGGGCATGGCGGCCGGGCTGCGCGACCGGCGGAGGACTGCCGAGCCGGCGCCGCGCCGTGCTTGCGGTCCATGCGCCCGGCGCCTAGGTCTCGGGACATGCTGCGTCCTGCCCTGACCGCGATCACGCTCGCCTCGGTGCCCGCTTCGGCTGCGGCGCATCCGCACATGTTCGTGGACGCGGCGGTGGCGCTGGAGCTCGACGAGGCGGGCCGCGTGACGGCGGTCGAGGTCACCTGGACCTACGACGAATTCTCGACGCTGATGATCCTCGAGGAGATGGGGCTCGACCCGGACGGCGACGCCGTGCTGACCGACGCCGAGCTCGCCGAGCTGCGCGGCTTCGACATCGAGATCTGGCCGGAGGATTTCGAGGGCGACATCTACCTCTCGAACGACGAGGCCGAGGCCGAGATCGGCCTGCCCGAGCCCACCGGCGTCGCCGTGGAGGACGCGCGCATCGTGGCGAGCCACCGCCGCCCGGTCGCGCCGTTCCCCGTCACGGACGCGGTGCTCGAAGCCTACGACCCCACCTTCTTCGTGTATTACACGCTCACCGAGGTGACGCTGTCCGAGGATTGCAGCGCCGAGATCGAGCCGGCCGACACGGAGGCCGCCGAGCGCAAGGTGAAGGAGATGGCGGGCGAGGTGGACGAAATGACCTTCGAGGTGCTCGAGGTCGGCCATCTTTATGCCGACGCCGCCCGGATCGCATGCGCACCCTTCTCCTGATCGGGCTCGCCGCCGTCGCCGCGGCGGCGGGCTGGCTCTGGCTCCTCGGCGGCGCCGAGGAGGTCGCGCGCCGCGCGGCGGAGGGTCAGCAGGCGGCGCAGCGCGCCATGGCCGCGCCCCTCCGCGCCCTGCGCGCGGGCGAGCCCGGCGCGCTCGCTGCGCTCTTCGGGGTCGCCTTCGCCTACGGGTTCTTCCACGCGGCGGGTCCCGGGCACGGCAAGCTCCTGCTCGGGGGATACGCGGCCGGGACGCGGGTGCCGGCGCTGCGCCTCTCCGGCCTCGCGCTGGCCTCGAGCCTCGCGCAGGGCGCGAGCGCCGTGGCGCTCGTCTACGGCGGCGTCTGGGCCTTCGGGCTGACGCGGGCACAGCTCACCGCGACGACCGAGGCCTGGCTCGCGCCGCTCTCCTACGCCGCTGTCGGCGCGATCGGCGCATGGCTCGTCCTGCGCGGCGCGCGCCGGCTCTGGCGGCTGCGGGCCGGCGCGACCGACGCCACCTGCTGCGGGCACGATCACGGGCCGAGCGCCGAGGCGGCCGCGCGGGTGACCGGCTGGCGCGACGCGGCGGCGCTGATCGGGGCGGTGGCGCTGCGTCCCTGTACCGGCGCGCTCTTCCTGCTGGTCCTGACCTGGCGGATGGATCTCGTCTGGCAGGGGATCGCCGGGGTGACGGCGATGGCCCTCGGCACGGCGAGCGTGACCGTCGCGGTGGCCCTCGCCGCGCTCACCGCCCGGGAGGGCGCGCTCGCGCAGCTTTCCGAGAACCGGACGCTCGCCCGCGCCGCGCCGCTCCTCGAGGTGAGCGCGGGCGCGGCGATCGCCGCGCTGTCGTGGCAGATGGCGTTGCGTCTCGTCTGAGCCTCCTTGCGGGCACGGGAGGCGGTGCGTAAGCCGCGGGCATGGCCGCCCCCCGGATGACATACGCCCGCCACGTCCGCGCGATCCTCGTGCTGGGCCTGCCGCTCGTCGGCGGACATCTGGCGCAGTTCGCGATCCATCTCACCGACACGGTGATGATGGGCTGGCACTCGGTCGAGGGGCTCGCGGCGCTGACGCTGGCGACGGCGCTCTGGTTCATGCTCTGGATCATGGGATCGGGCATCGCCTGGGCGGTGATGCCGCTCGTCGCCTCCGCGGAGGCGGAGGCGGACGAGACCGCGATCCGCCGCGTCACGCGCATGGGGCTCTGGCTCTCGACGCTCTTCGCGCTCGCCTGCCTGCCGCTGGTGTGGTTCTCCGCGCCCGTCATGCGCGCGCTCGGGCAGACGCCGGAGCTCTCGGCGGCGGCGCAGGACTACCTCCGCATCGCGGGGCCGGGGCTGCTGCCGGCGCTCCTCGTGATGGTGCTGAAGTCCTACCTCGCCGCGCTCGGGCGCACGCAGGTGGTGCTCTGGATCACGGTGGCGGCGGCGGTCGCCAACGCCGGGTTCAACTATGCGCTGATCTTCGGCAACTGGGGCGCCCCCGCGCTCGGCCTGCAGGGCGCGGCGATCGCGAGCGTCTCCACCAATGCGCTCGCGCTCCTGTTCTCGGCCGGCTACGCCGCGGCCGTCCTGCCGCAGCACGGGCTCTTCGCGCGGCTCTGGCGGCCGGACTGGGACGCCTTCCGCGAGGTGGCGCGGATGGGCGCGACGATCGGGCTGACCAATCTCGCCGAGGTGGCGCTCTTTTCCTTCTCCTCGGTGATGATGGGCTGGCTCGGGACCATCCCGCTCGCCGCGCACGGCATCGCGCTGCAGGTCACCTCGGCCTTCTTCATGATGCACATGGGTCTTTCGAACGCGGCGACGATCCGGGCGGGCAATGCCTATGGCCTCGGGGATACCGAGCACCTGACGCGCGGGGCGCAGGCGATCCTCGCGCTCAGTGCGCTGGCGGCCGGCGCGACGATCCTCCTCTTCCTCGCGGCGCCGGGCCCGCTCTACGCCCTTTTTCTCGACCCCGACGAGCCCGCGCGGGCCGAGATCATGGCGCTCGGGGCAACGTTCCTTGCGATCGCGGCGCTCTTTCAACTGGTGGACGCCGCGCAGGTCATGGCGCTCGGTCTCCTGCGCGGCGTGCGCGACACGACCGTGCCGATGGTCATGGCCTCGGTCAGCTACTGGGGAATCGGCATCCCCGGTGCGCTGGTGATGGGCTTCGTCCTGGACTGGGGCGGCGCGGGCGTCTGGCTTGGCCTGACGCTCGGCCTCGCCTGCGCAGGGGTCCTGATGATGGCGCGCTTCTGGGGCCGCGCGGTGCCAAGGCTGCGGGCACAGCGGGCCGCGGCCGAGCAGGCTGCTTCCGCAATGGCCCGCGGTTGGCCAGGCGACGGGATCGGACGATCCTGACATTCTCCTTGCCGAAGCGGAATGTCGTCGCGTCGCCCCACATGCGAGGGCGTACGGTGACGAGCACGCGTGCGACGGCGGTGATTGACCGGTTGCGCCCGCGCCGCCGGGCCACGCGCAAGACCGGCATGCCCTCCACGTCGGCCCGCGATCTGTAACCCGAACGAAGAATTCCGGCGACGCATCAAGACACATCAAGACGCAGACCGTGCTGCCCGCTCCCGGGACCGTGCCCATACTGCTTTGGACACCGCTCGCATGAGGACAGATCCCGATACGGCGAAGAGGGTCGCCCCTCCGTGAACGGGCAAAACCGGCTGCGAGAGACAGGTGGACGCCAGTTCCCAAACCCCGCCCCGGGACACTACCGCGCACGACGTAGACGATCCGGCGGCGCCGCCGTCGGGGTGGGACCGAGGGCGCCGACACGCGCTCAGGTGCAGGTTTGGAAACGGGAGGCAGAACCAGCACGCGGGCGAAAGGGTTTCGGGTCGCAAGGCGCTGGGCCATCGCCGGGCCGGTTGCAGGCAGCGTGTCGAACGGGCGATTGCACGCGCGAGGTCGCGAACGTGTCGCAGCAGATCGCCCTGCGGTGCGACTGGATGCTTCCGCAGCGCGCCGTTGGCCCGGAGGCCGAGGTCGAAATCCGGTGTTTCGAACGCGCCGGCGACACTCTTGCCACGCGCCCGGGCCGCATGCGCGAGATGCGCAAGTTCCCGCGAGAAGACTGGATTCAATAAACGAGCAAGCACGGCTCCTCCGGGACCGCCGCGGCAGATCGCCTGGCGGGGTCTGCGCGCCATGGGCTGCAAGGACCTCCATCCAGCGGGTGGATCGGGGCACCGGGCGCAGGGGCGTGGTGGAGCCGGATGCCGCGCAATGAGGTCAGGCACGACCCTTGCGCAGGTCGTCGAAGGCGCGAAGCTCTGCGATCAGGGCTTCCATCCGTTCAACCGGGATCATGTTGGGGCCGTCGGAGGGCGCCTTGTCGGGCTCTTCATGCGTCTCGATGAAGAGCGCCGAAATTCCGACCGCGCAGGCCGCGCGGGCGAGCACCGGCGCGAATTCGCGCTGTCCGCCGGAGGTGGCGCCTTGTCCGCCCGGCTGCTGCACCGAATGTGTCGCGTCGAAGACGATCGGCCAGCCGGTACGTTCCATCGTCGGCAGGCCGCGGAAATCGGTGACGAGCGTGTTGTAGCCGAAACTCGTGCCCCGGTCGCAGAGCATGATCCGTTCGTTGCCCGTCGAGGCGACCTTCCGTGCCACGTTTTCCATGTCCCAGGGCGCGAGGAACTGGCCCTTCTTGACGTTGATTGCCGCGCCGGTCTCGCCGGCGGCGAGCAGCAGGTCGGTTTGCCGGCAGAGGAACGCGGGAATCTGCAGCACATCCGCCACCTCGGCCGCCCTGGCGCACTGCCAGGCTTCGTGGACATCGGTCAGCACCGGCACGCCGAATTCCGCGCGGATCTGTCCGAGGATCTCCAGCCCCTTGTCGATGCCGAGCCCCCGGGACGTGCCGAGCGAGGAGCGATTGGCCTTGTCGTAGCTGGCCTTGAAGATGAACTTCGTGCCCGTTGCGGCGCAGGCCTGCGCGATCCTCTCGACCATCATCCGCGCGTGAGCCAGGCTTTCGAGCTGGCAGGGGCCGGTGATCAGGGCGAAAGGGGCCGCGCCGCCGACCTCCACGTCGCCGATGGTCACGGTGCGGGTCTGGATCGGATCCATGGGGTCAGGGCTCCTTCAGAGCGGCTTCTATGCGGGGGATGTCCTCGGGGTTGTTCAATTCCCAGAAGACCCGGCCCTGCGCCTCGACCTCGACGCAGGCGACAGCGGCACCGTTCTCCAGAAAGCGGAGCTGTTCGAGGCCCTCGAGGCGCTCGAGCGTGCCCTCGTCCCAGGCGGCGTAGGCGGCGAGCGCCGCCGGGCGATAGGCATAGACGCCGACATGGTGGAAGACCGGGATCGGGTCGGGGATCCTGCCGGGCGCGATCCACGGGATCACCTGCTTGGAAAAATAGAGACCGCGCCCGCTTGCGTCGAACACCGCCGTCGTGCCGCCCACGCGGCCCATCCTGCTGTCGTCCACGAAGTGGCCGTAGGTGACCGGATCGCAGCGCAGAACGGGCGTCGCGACATCTATGGTGTCGTCCGCCCTCATCGCCTCGATCAGGGCCGTCACGAACCACGGCGGGGTGAGCGGTGCGTCCCCCTGCAGATTGACCACGACATCGCTTTCGATCCCGCCCTTGTCGATCGCGTCGGCGCAGCGTTCGGTGCCGTTGCGGCAGGCCGTGTCCGTCATCACGACATCCGCGCCGAAGCCGCTGGCCGCCTCGGCGATGCGGTCGTCGTCCGTCGCCACGAGAACGCGGCTCGCGCCCTCGATGCCCTGTGCCGCGCTCCAGGTCATCTCGATGAGGCTCTTGCGCGACCCGTCCGGCAAGGTGAGCTCGGCGAGCGGCTTGCCGGGATATCGGGTCGAGGCATAGCGCGCGGGGATCAGGATCGTGACGTCCATCACGCGACCCCGGCCCGGAGCAGGTCGTGGATATGGATGACACCCTTGGGGCGCGCCTCCTCGTCGACCACGACGAGCGCGCTGATCTTGCGGTCGTTCATCAGGGCGAGCGCCTGCGCGGCGAGCTGTCCGGCAGGCACCGTGACCGGGTCGGTATTGGCAACCTCGCCAGCGGTATGCGTCATGAGATTCGACATCTTGCGGCGCAGGTCACCGTCCGAAATCACGCCGCGCAGGGTCCCGCCGGAGACCACGACAGCGATGCCGAGTCCCTTGGACGTCATCTCGATCAGCGCCTCGCTCATCGGCGTCTCCGCCTCCACCAGTGGCAGTTCCGCGCCATCGTGCATCAACTGTCCCACGGTCGCCATCTGCGCGCCGAGCCTGCCGCCGGGGTGGTAGATGCGGAAGTCCTCGGCGACGAAACCGCGCTTTTCCATGAGCGCCACGGCGAGGGCGTCCCCGAGCGCGAGCGTGAGCGTGGTCGAGGTGGTCGGCGCCATGCCGATGGCGCAGGCCTCGGGGGCAGCGGGCAGGATCAGGCGGTAATCGGCGGCCTTCATCAGCGTGCTTGCGGGCTTGGACGAGATCGCGACCATGCAGATCGCAAAGCGGCGGGTATGGGCGACGAGGTCGCGAAGCTCCGACGTCTCGCCGGAGTTCGAGATCAGAAGACAGATGTCGTCCCGGGTGATCATGCCCAGATCGCCGTGGCTCGCCTCGGCGGCGTGCACGAAATGCGACGGCGTTCCGGTCGAGGCGAGCGTCGCCGAGATCTTGCGTGCGATATGTCCGGACTTGCCGATGCCCGAGACCACGACCCGGCCCTTCGCGGCAAGGATCAGGTCCACCACAGCGGTGAAATCCTCGGGCAACTGCTCGGCGAGCAGGTAGAGCGCATCGGCTTCGGTGATCAGCACCCGCCGCGCCGCCTCGAGCACCCGGGCGCGCGCGGAGGATGAGGTCGCGTCGTTCATGTCGGGGCTGCCATCATGCCACATCGGCACGTCCTTGCATCGTGCGCCCATTGCAGGCGGGGTCACGGATAGCAAGTCGTGCAGGCTGGAAAAAGCTCAAAAGATGGCGGGACG
>NZ_JAWLFS010000319.1:0-2687 GCF_041685465.1 Rhodosalinus sp.
CTTCTCGTTCGCCTCCGAGCCGGAGTTGCAGTAGTAGACGCGGGAGAGCCCCGGCATCTTGTCGATCAGCGCCTCGGCGAAGCGCGCGCCGGGGATCGTCCCGGCGGCGCCCGCGAAATAGTTGAGCTTGACGAGCTGCTCGCGCACCGCGTCTGCGATCCGCTCGCGCCCGTAGCCCACGTTCACCGTCCAGACCCCGCCCGAGACGGCGTCGAGATGCTCCTTGCCGTTCTGGTCCCAGACCGACATGCCGCGTCCCTCGACGATGACGCGCGGCGCGCCGGTCTCGAAGGGCTTGTGCTGCACCAGGTGGTGCCAGACATGCGCGCGGTCGGCCTCGATCACGGCGGTCAGATCGTTGTCGTGGCGGTTGCCGTCCATGCGGACCTCCCTCTTGGCTGGCCGGGCGTGCCCGGCGGCTCCTGTTTTGCCGCGATGCTAGCGGTTCGCTCCCGCGGTGGCGAGAGGTTTCACCGCCCCGTCACGCGTCAAGATCCCCGCCCCCGTCACGATCCCGTACCCGCCAGCGCGTCGCCCGCTCGCGCAGCGCGCTGCCCAGAATGGCGACGTCCACGCCGACGGCGACGAACTGCGCCCCGCAGGCGAGGTAGCGCTCGACCGCCGCCTCGTCATCCGAGAGGATCCCGGGCGCCTTGCCCGCCGCGCGGATGCGGCGCAGCGCGTCCTCGATCGCCGCCTGCACCTCGGGCGCGTCCGCGCGGCCCGGATACCCCATGTCCGCCGAGAGATCCGCCGGCCCGATGAAGACGCCGTCCACCCCCGCGACCCCGAGTATCTCGTCGAGCGCGGCGAGCCCCGCGCGCGTCTCCACCTGCACCAGCAGGCAGATCTCGGCGTTGGCCGTCGTCGCGTAATCCGCGATCGCCCCGAAGCGCGACGCCCGCGCGAGCGCGGCGCCCATGCCGCGGATGCCCTCCGGCGGGTAGCGCGTGGCGCGCACCAGATCGCGCGCGGCCTGCGCGGTTTCGACGAGCGGGATCAGCAGCGTCTGCGCGCCCGCGTCGAGCACCTGCTTGATCGCCCAGTCCTCGCCCATCGGCAGCCGCACCACCGGATGCGCCGGCAGCGGCTCGAGCACCTGAAGCTGCGCGGTGATCGAGGGCAGGTCGTTCGGCGCATGTTCCCCGTCGATCAGCAGCCAGTCGAAGCCGGCGTGCCCCGCGACCTCCGCCGGGTAGGGATGCGCGAAGCCGAGCCAGCAGCCGAAGACGGTCCCGCCGCGTGCGAGCGCGGCCTTGAAGGCGTTGTGCGGTGCGGGCATCGGCTCAGACCTCCCTTGCCAGTTCGGTGATCACGTCGAAGGCCATGTCGACATCCTGCGCCTCGGTGCCGAAGGCGCCGGCCTGGAAGCGGATCACCTGCCGCCCGTCCACCTTCGTGGGCGTGAGGTAGATGCGCCCGTCGTCGTTGATCCGCTGCACCAGCGCGAGGGTGCGCGCGTCGGCGTCGGGTCCCGTCAGGCGGAAGGTGAAGAGCGAGAGCACCGGCTCCGTCACGATCTCGATCCCCGGCACGGCGCCGAGCCGCGTGCAGAGCGCCGCGCTCCAGCGCACGTGGTCGCGGATCATCGTGCGAAGCCCGGTGAGCCCGTGCGCGCGCATCAGAACCCAGAGCTTCAGCGCCCGGAACCGCCGGCCGAGGGGGATCGACCACTCCGAGTAGTCGATCACCCCCTCGGCGCCATGCGTCTTCAGGTACTCCGGCTGGATGGCGAGCGTGCGCGTCAGGTCCTCCGGCGACTTCAGGAAATGCGCCGAACAGTCGAACTGCGCGCCGAGCCACTTGTGCGGGTTGAGGACGACCGAATCGGCCCGCTCCACCCCGGCCCACAGGGAACGGAATTCCGGGCAGATCATCGCGCTCCCGGCCCAGGCGGCATCGACATGCACGAAGAGCCCGTGGCGCTCGGCCACCGTGCAGACCGCGGCGATGTCGTCCGAGGCGCCCGTGCCGGTCGCGCCGGTGCAGGCGACGACGCCGGCCGGCCGCAGCCCCTCGGCAGCGTCCCGCACGATCGCATGCTCCAGCGCCTCCGCGTCCAGCCCGCGGAGCGCCCCCCGCGCGGGCAGCTTGACGAGGTTGTCCCGCCCGATCCCGGCGATCCATGCCGCGCGCTCGACCGAGGAATGGGCCTCTTCCGAGCAGTAGACCCGCACGGCGGGCTGCGCGGCGAGCCCTTGCGCGTTGCCGGCCCAGCCGAGCGCGCGCTCGCGCATGACCAGAAGCGCGGCGAGGGTCGCGGAACTCGCGCTGTCCTGAATGACACCGCGAAAGGCCGGCGGCAGGCCCGTCGCCTCGGCCATCCATTCCATCACCCGCGTCTCCATCTCGGTCGCGGCGGGCGATGTCTGCCAGAGCATGCACTGCGGCGCGAGCGCGGCCGTGACCCATTCGGCCAGCACCGAGGCCGGTGCCGCGCTGGCCGGAAAATAGGCGAAGAAGCGCGGATGCTGCCAGTGCGTGATCCCCGGCATCACGACCCGCTCGAAATCGGCCCAGATGGTCTCCATCTCCTCCGCGGCCTCCGGCGGGTGCTCCGGCAGTGCCCCGAGCGTCGCGCCGGGCGCGAGCGGCGCCCGCACCGGCCGGGCGCGCAGCGTCGCGTGATACTCCGCCGCCCACTCCGCGACCTTGCGGCCCCAGCCCGCGAATCCCTCCCAGTCCAT
>NZ_JAWLFS010000320.1:0-2671 GCF_041685465.1 Rhodosalinus sp.
CGGTCGCGGAACGCCTCTATCCGGTCCTCGGCGGTCTCGCGCGCCGCCTCCGCCTGCTTTTCCGCCTGCCTGCGCAGCGGCTTCGGATCGGGCACCGCCCGTTCGGCCACGTCGCCGGCCTTTTGCCGCACCCGGCCGTAGGCGCGGGCCGCATCGTCGCGCTCGATCCGCGGCGCGAAAAGAAGCGCGAGCCCCGCCGCCGTAAGCGCCGTGCCCACCGGGTTGCGCCGCGCGGTGTCCATGATCGCGCTGCCCACGCCATGCGCGCTCATCGACCGGCCCGCCTCGCCGCCGGCGCCGTCGCCCACCCGTTCGACGAAGCCGGCATAGCGGTCCGGCATCTCCGGCGTGGCGGCGTGGCCCGGCGTGACGGGCGCTGCGGTGATCCCGGCGTCCTGCGCGCCGGCGTGCGGCTCGGGGTGGTGCGGATCGGTCATCTGCGGTTCCTCCTGCAAGCGTCGGGAATGATCACTCCGGGGCTGCGATGCCCCGCTGTCGTCCGGGAAACGCCCCCCGCGGGTCGCGGTTCCGCGAGGGTCCGCAAGTGGCGCGGAACCGAAGGCCGGCAGCGGGGTTCCTTCATGCAGGATATCCGGCGGCCCGCACGCGGCCGCGCAAGACGGAGGACCACCCATGACGCGACCCGACCTGACGCGCGAGGCGACGGAGACGGCCCAGGACATCGCCGGCGAGGTGCACCGGCTGAGCGAAGCGGCCGAGCGCACGGCGCGCGCCGCCCGCGACCGTGCGGCCGAGGATGTGACCGAGGGCGTCGCGCGGGCGCGCGAGGCCGCCGGGGAAAGCGTCTCGGAGGCCGCCGACAGCGCCGCTGCCCGCGCCGAGGAGGCCGCGCGCGCGGCCGAGGAGGCGGCCGCGGACCCGCAGGTGCCGGGCATCGAGGCGCAGGCGCTGGAAGCCCTCGCCCGCCTCCTCGAGGACATGGCCCGAAACCTGCGCGGGAGCGATGTCTCGACCCTCTCGCGCGAGGCCACGCACCTGGTGCAACGCCACCCCGTGCTGACCCTCGCCGGCGCGGCGGCCGCCGGTTTCGCGGTGGCACGGCTCGCCCGCGCCGGGGGATCGCGCAGCGACGAGCCGGGACCGCCGCGGGCATGAGCGAACGGCGCGACAGTTCGAGCACGGTCGCCGGGCTCCTGCTCGAAACCTTCGACGAGGCGCGGGGTCTCCTGCGGCGCGAACTCGATCTCGCGCGGGCGGAAACGGACCGGAGCCTGCGGCGCGCGCGCGGCGCGCTCCTCGCGCTCGCGATCGCCCTGATCCTCGCCATGACGGCGCTGGATGCGCTCGCGGGGGCCGCGATCGGCGCGCTGGCGCAGCGCGGTCTGGGGCCGGGGCTGGCCGCCACGCTCGTCGGGGCCGTGCTCGCCGTGCTCGCCGCTCTGGTCGCGGTGAAGGGATTGCGCGACCTCGAGCGCGCCCGCCTCGCGCCCGAACGCGTGGCCCGATCCGTGCGGGCGGATGCGCGCGAAGTCCGGGAGGCCGCCCGTGGAAGGGAATGAGACGCCCGAGGAGATCGCCGCCGATCTCGCGGAGCGCCGCGCCGCGCTCGGCCGCCACATCGCCGCGCTGGAGGCCCGCGCCGCCCCTGACAGCATCCTGCGCGAGGCGGGCGCGGCGCTCGGGGCCGAGAGCGGCGCGCTCGCGCGCCGTGCCGGGCGCGAGATGGCGGCGAACCCGCTCGCCACCGCCGCGGTGCTGGGCGGGCTGGCCTGGCTCGCCGTCGGCGCCTTTCGCCGCCCCGAGACCGATGGCGACACGCCGGAGAGCCCCGAAAGTGCCGGTGCTGCCGAGGCCGCGGCGGCCGACGATCTGCTTCGCCGCGAACGGGAGCGCGCGGACGCGCAGCGCAACCCGCCCGAGGACGGCGCCGCCTGACCCGCTCAGAGCGCGGCGATCACGAGGCCCGCCACCACCACCAGAAGCACAATCGCTGCATACCGCAGCGCCCGGCCGCCCGGCGCCGCCCCCGGGCGGTCCGTTTCCCGCGCCTCGGGGGGCCGTTCGGTGCCGATGGCCGTCTGCGGCGCGGCGTCGGTCCCCTCGACCGTCGGGCCGGTGCCGGGATCGCCGGGCACGACGCCCGTGCGCGGATCGCCCGGCCGGGGGCTCGTCTCGTGCGGCGCCTCGGGCGGGCGGCGCTGCGGGGTGTCGCGCGGATCATGCGCAGGGGGCGCCGGCCGCGTCCCGCCGTCGCGCTCGGGCGTGTCACCGGTCATGATGGCCTCCGCTCGCCTGGGTCCCGCCCCTCAACCGCCCGGGCGCGGCGCGGTTCCGGGTCTCAACCCGCGTCGGCCCAGGCGTCGAGGCGTGCCAGCGCCTCCTTGCCGATCGATTGCAGCTTGTCGCGCTGCGCCGCATAGGGGCAGTCAAGCTCCAGCCGCGCGGCCATGTCGCCCATGCCGAAGGCGTTCGCGCCCTCCAGTTCGTCGAGTTCCTCCCAGCGTACCGGCACCGCGACCGGCGCGCCGGGGCGCGCGCGCAGCGAATAGGGGGCGATCGCGGTCGCGCCGCGCTCGTTCCTGAGCCAGTCGATGAAGATGCGCCCCTCGCGGTCGGATTTCGCCGCGGTGGCGGTGAAGCGCTCCGGCTCGCGCGCGGCGAGCCTGCGCGCGAAGGTCTCGGCGAAGCGCTTCACCCGGTCCCAGCCCGA
>NZ_JAWLFS010000321.1:0-2663 GCF_041685465.1 Rhodosalinus sp.
TCCTGCATGGCCGTCACGAGGTACTTGCCATCCGGACTGAAGGCGACGGCGCCGTGCGATCCCTTCCAGAGGAGCTTCGACGATTTCCACCGCCGCTCGCCCCGTTCCCAGACCGTGGCGCCGCCATAATGGGCGACGGCCAGGCGCCGCGCCTTGGCGTCGAAGGCGAGGCCGCCGACGGTGCTCGGATGCTCGAAGGATTTCGACGCGGTGTCGCCGATGCGCCAGACATGCGCCGTCCGGCCCGAGGAACAGGCGATGTAACCGGGGGCCGCCGCGACGCAATCCACCCACCGTGTGCCGAAGCTCGCGATCTCTTCGATGGCCCCATCGGGCGAGACACGCAGAAACCTGCCGTCATCGCCCCCCGTGAGCACGCCGTCCGATCCCGGGTCGACCGCCAGGCTCAGGACGGGACCGCCATGTGCCCCGACGATCACGGGCGGCTCATCGGGCCGGAAGAAGCGGATCACACCGTCTCCGAACCCGGCCGCAACGGTCCCGCCGTGCGAGAGAGCGGCGGTCACCGGTGCGCCCATGTCGAGAACAAGGCCCTGCCGTTCGAGCTGTGTCTCGGCAAAGCCCTGCCGGCGCGGGTTCTGGCGCACCGCCTCTGCAGTCACGCCGCCCGACATGCCGCGAAGCCCTCCTCAAGCCCCATCGTGTCGAGGTTGCGGCCGATGAACACGATGCGCGATTGCCGCGCGCCCTCCGGCCAGACCCCCATCGGCGCGCCGTCCATCAGCATGTGGACGCCCTGGAAGACATAGCGATCGTCCTCGCCTTGGAAATCGAGGATGCCCTTGGAGCGCAGGATGTCCTGTCCGCGGGTCTGGAGGAGCTGGCCGAACCACGTCTGGAACTTGTCGAGATCGAGCGGCGCGTCCGCCGTGAGAGAGAGGCTTGTCACATCGTCGTCGTGCTCGTGGTCGTGGTCGGAGGTCAGGAAATCCGGCTCGACTGCCAGCACCCGCTCGAGGTTGAAGGCGTCAAGGCCAATCACCTCGTCGAGACTGGCGCCGCAGCGTTCGGTGCGGATGATCCTGGCATAGGGGTTGATCTTGCGAATGCGGTCCTCGACGCGACCGAGCCCGTCCGCGTCGACGAGATCGGTCTTGTTGAGCAGGACGACATCGGCAAAGGCGATCTGTTCCTCGGCCTCGTGGTGTTCGCCCAGCTGGTCGCCCAGGTGAACGGCATCGGCCACCGTCACGATGGCGTCGAGGCGCGTGCGGTCGGCCACGTCCTGGTCGACGAAGAAAGTCTGCGCCACCGGCGCCGGATCGGCGAGGCCCGTGGTCTCGACGATGATGGCGTCGAACCTGTCGGCGCGTTTCATCAGACCGCCGAGGATGCGGATCAGATCGCCCCGCACGGTGCAGCAGATGCACCCGTTGTTCATTTCGAACACTTCCTCGTCGGCATCCACGACGAGGTCGTTGTCGATCCCGGTTTCGCCGAACTCGTTGATGATCACGGCATACTTCTTGCCGTGCTGTTCGGTCAGGATGCGGTTCAGCAGGGTGGTCTTTCCGGCGCCGAGAAAGCCGGTCAGGACGGTTACAGGGACTTGTGCGGTCATGGTCGAGGCCTTTCGTGTGTTGAGCTCGCATCGAGGGTGGATAACGCGGTCAATAGCTCATGATCCGGGTGCCCGGTGCGGTGACGATGGCGAGGAATTCCGGCCCGCCGGGCTCGATGCCGTCGACACGGTCATCGATGTCGAGCCCTGCCTGTTCGGTGCAGCCGGGGCAGACGAAGACGCGCCCGCCTTCGGAGATGATCTCGTCCAGCATCTGATGGGCCGTTTTCCCACTCATGGCTTCGACATGCTGCGGCACGTCCTGATTGGCCAAAGTGACAGCACGCACATTGAGGAAGACGACAACGTCGGTGCCGGTGTCCTGGATGTTCCGCGCGAAGCCGAGCGCCATCTGGCCCGTCCAGACGTCATCGCTTGTCAGGTTGATCACGACCGTCGGGGTACCTTCGGCATCCTGCGCCTGAGCAAAGCCTGGCAGCGCGATCAGGAGGGACAGCGCCACCAGAAGGTTTTGAAGCGGTTTCATTACGACATTCCTTGTTTCGAGATCGTGAAGCGGGTCAGGAGCTCAGCGCCTGCGCGAGCGTCGTCGCGTTGTGGCGCATCATGTCGAGATAGGTGGGCGCCGGGCCGTCCGGCTCGGACAGCGCGCCGGGGTAGAGCGTGCCGCCGACACTCGCGCCGGTCTCGTCCGCGATCCGTTCCAGCAGGCGGGTGTCGGCGATGTTCTCGAAGAAGACCGCCGAGACGCCCTGGTCCCGGATGGTCTCGATGAGGCGGGCGACATCCTGCGCGGAGGCTTCGGACTCGGTGCTGATGCCCTGCGGCGACAGGAAGGTCAGGCCGTAGTCGCGCGCGAAATACTGGAACGCGTCGTGCGAGGTGACGACGATCCGCCGATCTTCCGGAAGGCTTGAGACGATCTTGCGGATCTCGGAATCGAGCGCCTCGATCTCGGCGACATAGGCTGCGCGGTTTTCGTAGAAGGTCGCCGCGTTCTCGGGATCGGCCTGGGCCAGAGCGGCGGTGATGGTGTCGACATAAGCAACCGCGTTGTCGAGGCTCTGCCAGGCATGCGGGTCGAAGGCGCCGTGGTCGTGGCCGTCATGCCCCGCCTCGG
>NZ_JAWLFS010000091.1:0-10881 GCF_041685465.1 Rhodosalinus sp.
CGCGCGCCGGCGGCGCCGGCGATGAAGGCAGCGAGCACCGTCTCGCCGCTTGCGAGGCGCACGCCCTCGGCGGTCACCTCCACGGCCGGGGCGCCGAGGCGCAGCGTCACGCCCTGCCGCGTGAGCGCCGCGGCGAGGCGGCGGCCGGCGGCGCCGGGCGCGGGGAGCTCGGGCGCGGCCTCGATCACGGTGACGTCGGCCGCGCTCGCGCGGGCGCGGAGCGCATGCGCCATGGCCATGGCGAGCTCCAGCCCCGCGACGCCGCCGCCGATCACCGCGGCGCGGGGCGCGGCCCGCCCGGTCTCCGCCGCGTCGAGGAAGGCGGCCCAGCGCCGCGAGAGCCCCTCGAGCGGCTTGGCGGGCACCGCATGCGCGGCGAAGCCGGGCAGGTCCGGCATCTCGGAGGTCACGCCGACGTCGATCGAGGCGATGTCGTAGCGGATGCGCCGGTCGCCCACGGTGATCGCGCGCGCCTCCGGGTCGAGCGCGGTGGCGCGGCCGAGGATCAGCCGGGCGCCGGCGAAGCGGGCGAGGCGGACGAGATCGATTTCCAGCGCCGCGCGGGAATAGTGGCCCGCGACATGGCCCGGCAGCATCCCTGAGTAGGGCGCCGTCGGGCCCGGGTTGATCAGCGTGAGCCGCGCCGTGGGCAGCGGCGCCATGCCCCATTTGCGCAGCACGAGCGCATGGGCGTGGCCGCCGCCGACGAGCACGATGTCGTGGGTGAGCTCTGGAGCGGGCTGCATCATGGGAACCACCGGATCGTCACGGGGCGGGCTTACCGGGTTCGGGTGCGGCTGGAAAGCGGGCGCCCCGTCGCGGGGGAGGTCGCGGGGGACGTCGCGGGGGAGGGGGCGCCGCCCCCTCTTGGCCTGCGGCCAATTCACCCCCGGAGTATTTGGGCCAAGATGATGGGGGCGGCCGCGCCGCCCCTCAGCCGGGCAGCAGGAAGAGCGTGATCGCGGGGAAGGCGACGAGCAGCGCGACGCGCAGGATGTCGGAGCCCACGAAGAGGAGCACGGCGCGGTAGGTTGCCGCCATCGGAGTCTCGCGGTCCATGTTGTTGATGATGAAGAGGTTGAGCCCGACGGGGGGCGTGATCAGCCCGACCTCCACCACGATCAGCACGAGGATGCCGAACCAGATCGCCACGTGCTCCGGCGACATGCCGAAATCGAGCGCGGAGATCACCGGGAAGAAGATCGGCACCGTCAGCAGGATCATCGAGAGCGAATCCATCAGGCAGCCGAAGAGCAGGTAGAGACCGAGGATCGCGATCAGCACGATCCAGGGGCTGAAGCCCTGATCGACGACGGCGCGGGAGAGCTCCTGCGGGACCTGCGTGAGCGCGAGGAAGCCGTTGTAGAAGCCCGCGCCGAGCACGATGAAGAAGATCATCGCGGTGGATTTCGCGGTCGCCGTGAAGCTCTCGCCCAGCGTGCGGATCGTCAGCCCGCCGTTGGCGAGCGCGATCAGCCCGGTGCCGAAGGCGCCCACCGCCGCGGCCTGCGTCGGCGTGAAGACGCCGCCGTAGATGCCGCCGACCACGGCGACGAAGACGAGGAGCACGGGCCAGACCGCCGCCAGCGCGCGGAGGCGCGCGCCCCAGGGGATCGGGGCGCGGACGCCGGCGGCCTGCGGGTTGAGGCGGACATAGACGGAGATCGCGGCCATGTAGCCCGCCGCGGCCAGGAGGCCGGGGACGACGGCGGCGAGGAAGAGCTTGGCGATGTTCTGCTCGGTCAGGATCGCGTAGATCACCAGCACCACCGAGGGCGGGATCAGGATGCCGAGCGTGCCGCCCGCGGCGAGCGTCGCCGTGGAGAACCCGCCCGAGTAGCCGTAGCGCTTGAGTTCCGGCAGCGCGACGCGGCTCATCGTGGCGGCGGTGGCGAGCGAGGAGCCGCAGATCGCGCCGAAGCCCGCGCAGGCGCCCACCGCCGCCATCGCCACGCCGCCGCGGCGGTGGCCGAGGAAGCCCTCGGCGGCGCGGAAGAGCGCCTGGCTCATGCCGCCGAGCGTGGCGAAATAGCCCATGAGCAGGAACATGGGCACGATGCTCAGCGAGTAGTTCGAGAAGGTCGTGTAGGCCTCGGTCTTGAGCCGCGCCATCGCCATGAAAGGCCCGTTCATCACGAGCCAGAGGCCCCCGAAGCCGGTGACGAACATCGCCAGCCCGATCGGCACCCGCGCGAAGATCAGCAGGAGCAGCACCGGAAAGGACCAGATGCCGATGGCGAGGTCGCTCACTGCTCCGCCCCTTCGCCTGTGCCGATCAGATCACGGTTGGTCAGAAGCTCCCAGCCGCGGGCGAGCGCGGTCCAGACACCGACCGCCGCGGCCGCGGCCGCGCCCGCGAGGCTTGCCGCATAGGACCACCAGACGGGGAACTGCAAGAGGAAGGTCGTCTGCCCGGAGCGGATGCGCGCCTGCATCCCCGCCTCGAGCTGGACCGCGATGACGATCAGCACGGTGGCGAAGAGCGCCTCGATCCCGAATTGCAGGACGCGCAGGGCGCGGCCGCCGAGCCAGTCGGTGAAGATGTCCACCGTGGCGTGGCCGGCGGTGATCTGGCAGAGCGGCAGGAAGGCGAAGACGGCGAAGGCCATGCCGGCCTGCACGAGCTCCTCCTCGCCCGGGATCGGGCCGAGGGGCGTGAGCCCCCCGAGGATGGACGCGACCGTGACGAGGATCGTCGCCGAGAGCACGACGCCCCCGAGCGTCGCCATCAGCCATGCGAAGCCGTGGAAGACGCGGTGGATGCTCTGCACGGAAAGGCTCTCCGGGGCGGACGGGTGCGGGCCGCGGCGCAGGCGCCGCCGCGGCCCGGGGGACCCTGCGGCGGCTCAGAAGGCGCCGTCGTAGGAGGCGTGGTAGTCGTCCATGAGGGCGCGGGCCCGGTCGATCAGCGCCTGCCCGTCCTTGCCCTTATCCGCCATGTCGGCGACCCAGCTCTCGTAGACGGGCTCGGCGCGGTCGTGCCAGGCCTCGGCGTCCTCTTCGGAAATCGTGATGATCTCGTTGCCCGCCTCGACGGCGATCTCGCGCGCCGGGGCGTCGGCCTCCGCCTGCGTGCCGCCCGCGAAGACCGAGAAATCGAGGCGCGAGTTGGCGTCGACCACGGCCCTGAGATCCTCGGGCAGGCTCGCGTAGCGGGCCTTGTTCATGGCGAGCACGAAGGTCAGGGTATAAAGTCCCGGGCCCTCGAACTCGGTATGATGCTCCACGAGTTCGGGGATCCTGAGCGCCGAGGTCACCTCCCACGGCACGGTGGTGCCGTCGATCACGCCCTTGGAGAGCGCCTCCGGCACCGCCGGGACGGGCATGCCCACGGGTTCCGCGCCCACCCGCGTCAGGAGCTCGTTGACGAGGCGCGAGCCGCCGCGGATCTTCATGCCGTCGAGATCCGAAGGCGTGCGCACCGGCGCGTCGGTGTGGAACATCCCCGGGCCATGCACCCAGGTGCCTAGGATCTCCACGTCGGCGAACTCGGTCTCGGCCATTTGCTCTTCGTGGAGCGTCCAGAAGGCGTAGGAGGCCGCGCGCGCATCCTCGACGAAGAAGGGCAGTTCGAAGACCTCGGTGGAGGGGAAGCGCCCCGGCGTGTAGCCGACCACTGTCCAGACGATGTCGGCGATACCGTCGGCGGCCTGATCTATCAGCTCCGGCGGCGTGCCGCCGAGCTGCATCGAGGGGTAACGCTGGATCTCGATGCGCCCGTCGCTCTCCGCCTCGATGCGGTCTGCCCAGACGTCGAGAATCTGGCTCGGCACGGCGGACTGCGCCGGCAGGAAGTGGTGCAGGCGCAGCGTCACCTCCTGTGCGGCGGCCGCTCCGGCGAGCCCGAGACCGAGGGCCGCCGCCCCCGCGACCCCCAGAAGCTGTCTGCGATCGATCGTCATGTGACTCCTCCCCGTCATCCTCCATCCGGGCGCAAGTTGTAGCAGGTCGCGCCGGTCATGCATCCCCCTTTCCCGTCGTCCCCCGCGCCGCGCTATGCAGCGCGAATCGGCTTTGCTACCATTGCGTCAACGACAGGACCGGGGCGAGAGCAGGGGCGGCATGCGGACTGGCCTTCGCGGCATCTTCGCGATTTCCGCATCGCAGACCGAGACCGACGGGCTGACGGGGGCCGATCCGGCGGCGCTCCGGATTGGCTCCGTCTGGTCGTGGCGGGGCGAGGCGCTGCGTCTCGACGGGCCGGCCGGGGTGCTGCGCCTCGACGGTGCGGCCGGGGAGGCGGCGCTCGGCCGCCGGGCGGCGCGCAGGGTGCGCCGCCTGCTCGGCCGCGGCGGCGGGCTCGGGGTCCAGGACGATGCGCCCCCGCACCCGCCTCCAGCGGAGAACGCCTTCACCGTGACCGACGGCGCGCGGCGCTTCGAGATCACGGTGATCGCGACGGCCCGCGGGCGTCCGCCGCTCCTGCTGTTTTCCGATGCGCTGCCCCCGCGCGACGAGGACCTGCACGTGATCGGCGTCGGTCCGGATCGGTGCGCGCGTCCGGACCCGGAGCGCCCGGCGGACACGGCCATCGGCCTCGCGGCGGGCACCCGCGTCGCCACGCCCGCGGGCGCGCGCCCGGTCGAGGCGCTTGCCGTGGGCGACCGGGTCCTGACCGCCGATGCCGGCCCGCGGCCCGTGCTCTGGGCGGGGCGCCGGCCGATCGGCGCGGCGCGGCTCGTCGCGCTGCCGGCGCTGCGGCCCCTGATCGTGCGGCCGGGCGGGCTCGGCCCCGGTCGCCCCGCGCGCCCGATCCGCGTCGCGCCGGCGCACCGGCTCGTGCTGGGCGGGCCCCGGGTGCAGGCGCTCTTCGGCGCGGCGGAGGTGCTCGTCGCCGCACGCGATCTCTGCGACGGCCGGCGCCTGCACGTGGATCACGCCGCCCGTACGGCGGATTACGTCACGCTGCTTTTGCCGTCGCATCACCTGCTTCCGGTCGAGGGCGCCCTGGCCGAGAGCCTTCACCCCGACGCCGCCGGCGCGCTGCCCCGCGGGGACCGCGCAGGCCTCCACGCGGGGCTTCCCGCCGCCGCGGGCCAGGCCCCGCCCGTCCGGCGTATCCTCGGCCGGGCGGAGGCGGCGATCCTCCTCTCGGCCGCCGCATGAGCGTGTCCGCGGGATCGGGCTTGGAGCCGCGCCGCGCTTCGCCTAAGCAACGGGCGAGAGCGCGACCAGGACGGTGCGACACGCCATGACCCGCCCCGGCAAAGCCCGTGCCCGCCGGTTCCGCAACCGGGGCGGAGCCCGCCCGCCGCACGGGAGACGCAGCGCATGAAGGCGCCGCCGCGCAATCCGCTCCTCGCGCAGGTCGTCCACACGCGCCACACCTTCCGCCGCGGCTGGCAGCTCCTGCGCCACCGCGGGCCGGGACAGGTCCAGTTCTGGTTCATCGCCCTCGGCCTCGGCATCGCCGCCGGTGCGGCCGCGGTCCTCTTCCGCTTCGGCATCGAGACCCTGCAGGAGGCCGCCTACGGCGCCGACGACCTGTATCGCCTGCACACCTTCGCCGAGACGCTGGCCTGGTGGTGGATCGTCGCGGTGCCGATCGCGGGCGGCCTCGCCGTCGGGCTCCTGCTGCAGTTCTTCACCCCCGACGGCCGCGTGCGTGCCGTGGCCGACGTGATCGAGGGGGCGGCGCTCCATGACGGCCGGGTGGAGACCAGGGCGGGCCTCACCTCGACGGCCTGCTCGCTGATCACGCTCTCGACCGGCGGCTCGACGGGGCGCGAGGGTCCGGTGGTCCACCTCGCCGCGCTTCTGTCGTCCTGGGTGTCGAACGCGATCCGGGCCGACGGGATCACCGGCCGCGACCTCCTCGGCTGCGCCGTCGCCGCCGCCGTCTCGGCGAGCTTCAACGCCCCCATCGCCGGCGCGCTCTTCGCCATGGAGGTGGTGCTGCGCCACTTCGCGCTGCACGCCTTCGCCCCCATCGTCATCGCCGCGGCCGCCGGCACGATCCTCGGCCGCCTCGCCTTCGGCGACGTGACCAACTTCGTCCTGCCCGGCGGCTCGGTGCTGGAGTTCTATGCCGAGATCCCCGCCTTCCTGCTCCTCGGGCTCCTCTGCGGTCTCGTCGCCGTGGCGACCATGCGCGCCGTCTTCTGGGCGGAGGACATGGGCGACACGGTGCAGAGCCGTGCGCGCCTGCCGCTCTGGGCGCGCCCGGCGGTGACCGGCGCGCTCCTCGGCGCCATCGCCGTGGCCTTCCCGCATGTCATCGGCGTGGGCTACGAGACGACGACGCGCGCGCTGACCGGGGACCTCCTGCTGCGCGAGGCGGTGGTCTTCTGCGTGATCAAGATCGTCGCCGTCGCGGTCACCGTCGCGGGCCGCATGGGTGGCGGCGTCTTCTCGCCCTCGCTCATGCTCGGCGCGCTCACCGGTCTCGCCTTCGGCCTCGTCGCCACGGGCCTCTTCCCCGAGACCTCCGGCGCGCCCACGCTCTACGCCCTCGCCGGCATGGGCGCGGTGGCCGCCGCCGTGCTCGGCGCGCCGATCTCGACCACCCTCATCGTCTTCGAGCTCACCGGCGACTGGCAGACGGGCCTCGCCGTGATGGTCGCCGTCTCCACCTCGACCGCGCTCGCCTCGCGCCTCGTCGATCGCTCCTTCTTCCTGACGCAGCTCGAACGCCGCGGCGTCCACCTCGCCGCCGGGCCGCAGGAATACCTCCTGCAGATCGCGCGCGTCGCCGGTGTCATGCGCGGCCCGATGGACGAGCGCGCCCCCGACGAGACCCGCCTCTGGGAGATGATCGGCAACGGCATCTACGTCGACGCCAATGCCACCCTCGACGCCGCCATGCCGATCTTCGACAAGGCGGGCCTGCCCTACATCCCCGTCGTGCGGCTCACGGGCGCCGACCTCGCGCCGGAGCTGCAGGGCGCGCTCTTCCACGTCGATGCGCTCAAGGCCTACAACCGCGCCCTCGCCGCCACCGCCGAGGAGGAGCACTCCTGACCGCGCGGACCCGCCCCTTCTTCTTGGGTCAAATATCCTCGGGGGGTGAATTGGCCGCAGGCCAAGAGGGGGGCAGACAGCCCCCCTCCGTGCGGCTCGGATACGGCGGCTCAGATGCGCTCGACGGTCACCTGGTCGCTCTCGCGGAAGGCGAGGTGCCCGGCGATCTCGCCCGCCCCCTCCACCGGCGTCTCGTAGCTCCAGGCCGCGTCCGGGATCGTGGTGGACTTGGTGACGATCGAGAACCACGTCGCGTCGCCCTTCCACGGGCAGTGGCTGGCCGCGTCCGTGCGCTCGAGGAAGGCCATGGCGAGGTCGGCCCGCGGGAAGTAGATCACCGGCGGACAGCCCTCCTCGTCGAGTTCGAGCGCGGCGCTGCTTTCGCCGAGCACCGCGCCCCCGGCGCGGACGCTCCATTTGCCCCCGGCGGGGCGGATCGTGATTCGGTTCGCCATGTCGCGGTCTCCCTCAGAGCGGCGCGGTGGCCGCGTCGAGCCAGGCCCGCGCTGCAGGGCCGAGCCGTTCCGTCAGTTTGCGGTGGCAGAGCGCGTGATAGGCGTCGAGCCAGGCGCGCTCCGGCCCCGTGAGCATCTCTGTCACGATCAGCCGCCGGTCGAAAGGCACATGGGTCAGCGTCTGGAGCCGAAGCATCGCATCCACGGTGCCGCCGGGCAGGGCCGGCGCCTCCTCGACGATGACGAGGTTTTCCAGCCGGATGCCGTAGGCGCCCTCGCGGTAGAAGCCGGGCTCGTTCGACAGGATCATGCCCGGCTCCAGCGCCACCTCGCCCGTCCGGGCGAGGCGCTGCGGCCCCTCGTGCACCGAGAGGTAGGCGCCGACCCCGTGTCCCGTGCCATGCGCGTAGTCCTGCCCGGCGAGCCAGAGCGGCATCCGCGCCAGCGCGTCGAGGTCGCGGCCCGCGAGGCCCTTGGGCCAGCGCAGCCGCGAGATCGTGATCAGCCCCTGCAGGACGCGCGTGTAGGCGGCGCGCTCCTCCTCGCCCGCGGGCCCGATCGGCACCGTGCGGGTGATGTCGGTCGTGCCGTCGGGATACTGCCCGCCGCTGTCCACGAGGAAGAGTTCGCCGGCGGCGAGCGCGCGGTCGGTCTCCTCGGTGACGCGGTAGTGCACGATCGCGCCGTGTTCCCCGGCGCCCGCGATGGTGTCGAAGGAGATGTCGCGCAGCTCGGGGTTGGCACGGCGGCACTCTTCCAGCCGCCGCGCCGCGGTGATCTCGGTGACGCTGCCCGGCGGCTGCGCGTCGAGCCAGCAGAGAAACTCCACCATGGCCGCGCCGTCGCGCAGATGCGCGGCCTCGGCGCCCCTGCGTTCCGCCGCGTTCTTGCGCGCCTTGGGCAGGAGGCAGGGGTCCTGGCCGCGCAGCGGCTCCGCCGCGCCCGCCTCGAGCGCGCGCAGCACGGCGAGCGGCGCGCTCGCCGGGTCGATGCGGACCTGCCCCTCGAGCGCGCCGAGCGCGCTGGCGAAGTCCTCGGGTGCCGCGACGCGCACGCCGTCGCCGAGCCGGCCGCGCACCCCGGAGAGCTTGGCCGCGTCCATGAAGAGATCGACCGTCCCGTCGGCGTGCAGGATCGCGAAGCCATGCGCCACCGGATTGCGCGGCACGTCGCCGCCGCGGATGTTCAGCAGCCAGCAGATCGAATCGGGCAGCGTCAGCACCGCCGCCGCCTCGCCCGCCGCGTGGAGCTCGGCGCCGAGGCGCGCGCGCTTCTCCGCCGACCGCTCGCCGGCATGCTCCAGCGGGTGCGCGGCGACGGACGCCGCGGGCGGCGCCGGCTGATCCTCCCAGATGCGGTCCACGAGATTGTCGGAGGGCAGGAGATGCACGCCGCTCCGGTCGAGCGCGTCCTCCAGCGTCTCGATCTCGCGCACCGTGTGCAGCCACGGGTCGAAGCCCACGGCGCCGCCGTGCGGCAGCTGTTCCCGGAGCCAGGGGCCGAGCTTCGTCTCGGGCCAGTTCACGGGGGTGAAGTCCTCGGCCACCTGCTGGCGGACCTGCACCCGGTAGCGCCCGTCGACGAAGACGCCCGCCACCTCCTGAAGGACGGCGCAGAAGCCCGCCGAGCCGGTGAAGCCGGTGAGCCAGCTCAGCCGCGCGTCATGGGGCGCGACGTATTCGCCCTGATGCGCGTCGGCCCGCGGCACGAGAAAGCCGTCGAGCCCCGCGCGCGCCATCTCCTCGCGCAGGAGACGCAGGCGCGGCGGCCCCTGCTCGGGCCGGCTCGTGGCCTCGAAGGTCTGGAACATGCGGCGCTCCCCGGTTTCCGGATGCCGTGAAGGAACAGCGAGCGGCGCCGGGATGCAAGCCCGCGCCGTGTTTTCGGCGCCGCGGATGCGCGCCATGGCGGGGCCGGACAGGCGCGGCAGGCCGATCGCAGCGCGATCCCCGGCCTCGGCGGGTGCGTGAGATCACGCACCCTACAGCGTGCGCTCATCGCGTAGGGTGCGTGCCTTGCACGCACCGTTCGTGCCGCGGTGGCGGCGGGCGTGGCGCCCCGCCCCCGACGCTCAACTGGCGTTGCGGATGCCCATGACGCGCGCCCGCGCCCGCGGATCGCTGTCGAAGAGCCCGGCGAGCTGCTCGGTCATCGCGCCGGCGAGCTGTTCGACGTCGGTGATCGTCACCGCGCGCTTGTAGTATCGCGTCACGTCGTGGCCGATGCCGATGGCGATCAGTTCCGTCTGCTTCTTGCGCTCGACCATGGCGATCACGTCGCGCAGGTGCTTCTCGAGGTAGTTGGCCGGGTTTACGCTGAGCGTCGAATCGTCCACCGGCGCACCGTCGGAGATCACCATCATGATCTTGCGCGCCTCCGGCCGGCCGGCGACGCGGCGGTGCGCCCATTCCAGCGCCTCGCCGTCGATGTTCTCCTTCAGCAGGCCTTCCTTCATCATCAGCCCGAGGTTCACGCGCGCCCGCCGCCAGGGTGCGTCGGCCGACTTGTAGACGATGTGGCGCAGGTCGTTCAGCCGCCCCGGCGCGAGCGGACGGCCCTCGGCGAGCCAGGCCTCCCGGCTCTGCCCGCCCTTCCAGGCGCGGGTCGTGAAGCCGAGGATCTCGACCTTGACCGAGCAGCGCTCGAGCGTCCGCGCGAGCACGTCGGCGCAGATCGCCGCGATGGAGATCGGGCGCCCGCGCATCGAGCCCGAGTTGTCGAGCAGCAGGGTGACCACAGTGTCGCGGAACTCGGTGTCCTTCTCGACCTTGAAGGACAGCGGCGTCGTCGGGTTCGCCACCACCCGCGCGAGGCGGCCCCCGTCGAGGATGCCTTCCTCGCGGTCGAACTCCCAGCTGCGGTTCTGCTGCGCCTGAAGCCGGCGCTGGAGCTTGTTGGCGAGCCGCCCCACCGCGCCCTTCAGCGGTTCGAGCTGCTGGTCGAGGTAGGCGCGGAGGCGTTCCAACTCGACCGGATCGGCGAGATCCTGCGCGCCGATCTCCTCGTCATGGGCGCGGTCGAAGACGCGGTATTCGGGGTCGGCCTCCGAGACGGCGGGGGGCGGGGGCGGCTCCTGCGGCGCCTCGCCCTCGGGCAGCTCGCTTTCCTCGCCCTGCTCCTCGTCGGCGAGCTCTTCCATGCTCACCTGCGCCTGGCTCTCGTCCTGCGTTTCCTCCTGGCTTTCCTCGGGCGCGGCCTCCGCCTCCTCGCCGCTCTCCTCCTCGCCGGTGCTGTCGGGCTCGTCCTCTTCCGAGCTTTCCTCGGCCTCGTCCTGCTCGTCCTCCTCGAGGTCGGGATCCTCGCCGAGCTGGTCGCCGTAGCCCAGATCCTCGATCACCCTGCGGGCGAAGCGCGCGAAGTCGCCCTGATCGGCGAGCTTCTGCTGCAGGTCTTCAAGCGTCTCGCCGGCCTGTTCCTCGATGTAGCCGCGCCAGAGGTCCATGACGTTGCGCGCCGCCTCGGGCAG
>NZ_JAWLFS010000322.1:0-2630 GCF_041685465.1 Rhodosalinus sp.
AGGCCGCCTACATCGGCGTCGATCCCGAGGGGCCGTTCAAGCCCGAGCACTACCGCTACTGAACGCGGCCAAGGTGCCCGCTTTCCCGCCCGGCGCGGTTCCTCCGCGCCGGGCGGCTTCGTCTGAACGTGGCGTGTCCGCCCGTGCCCCGCAGCGCTGCGTCGCCTGACCAGGCCGTGTCACCCAAATTCGGGCATAGCGCGCGGCGCGCGCAGCACGGGCTCATGCCCCGCGGCTCAAATCAATTTCCAGACCTGAGGTTACAGTACCTCTGGCAGGCTTCAGCACCCGCCACGATGCGCCGCCTTCTCAGGCTCCATGACCCATTTTCCGGCATAGCTCCGAGTTTGATCCGGCGCAGGGTTGCCGGGTCTCCGCGGTCCCGTCGCCGGGACGGGAATGCCGATGACGCCGACAGGCTGTTCCTGACACGTCCTCGAACGTGCAGCACGCTTGTAAGACAGGCGCTCGGGGGTCACCTGAATGGCATGATCTGGCCGGCCGTGTGCCGACCACGAACGAAAGCATGACACCGCCGACGCGCGACCAGGGGGGACTTGACCCACCGCCGCCCATTGCGGAAAGCGACATTTTAAGCCTTCTGCGGTAGTCCTTTTGCCCGGGTGTTCGGCCCGGAAAGCTGGGAGAATCGCGCTCGCCGCCTGTCGCGGCTCTTGCGGTCTCGCTGCGGTACGCTGCCGACCGGCGTCAGCTGGCGCGCGTCAGGTCGAGGAAGACGTCCTCGAGGTCGGGTTCCTCGGTGCGGACGTCGCGGATCGAGATGCCCGCGGCGCGGATCGCCTCCAGCACCGCCTCGGCCTTGGTCTGCGAGGTCTTGTAGCTGAGCGCGATGGCGCCGTCGGGGCGGCGCGCCACCTCGAGACCCGCGCCCGATGGCAGCGTCGGCACCTCGCCGTCGGGGTGGATCACCATGGTCTTGGCGTCGAGCCGGGCGAGCAGGTGGGGCGTGGTGTCGTGGGCGACGACGCGGCCATGGTGGATGATGGCGATCTCGTCGCACATCTCCTCCGCCTCCTCGAGATAATGGGTGGTCAGGATGATGGTCTTGCCCTGCTCGTTGAGCCGCCGGACATTCGTCCAGAGCATCTGCCGGAGCTCGATGTCCACGCCCGCCGTGGGCTCGTCGAGGACGATGATCTGCGGGTCGTGCACCAGCGCCTTGGCGAGCAGCAGCCGCCGCCGCATGCCCCCCGAGAGCGTGCGCGCGTAGGCGTGTGCCTTGTCCGAGAGGTCCACCATCTCGAGGATTTCGTCCGACCGCCGGCGCGACCGGGGCACGCCGTAGAGACCGGCCTGAACCTCCAGCGTCTCGCGTGGCGTGAAGAAGGGGTCGAGGTTGAGCTCCTGCGGCATGACGCCGATGGCCGCGCGCGAGTTGCGCGGGTTCACGTCCTGATCGAAGCCCCAGATCGCGACCCGGCCCGAGGTCTTGAGCACCAGCCCGGCGAGGATGTTGATGAGCGTCGACTTGCCCGCGCCGTTCGGGCCGAGCAGGCCGAAGACCGATCCTTCGGGCACACGCAGGTTCACGCCGTCGAGCGCCACCTTCCCCGCCGCGCCGCCCGCGCCGCGGTAGGTCTTGGTCAGCCCTTCGATCTCGATGGCGGCCGCTGTCATGGGCGTCTCGTCCCCGCTCTTCCCTTCGCGCCTGGTTGCGTCTAGATCACCCGGAAGACAGCCACAACCGCCGGGAGCGTGCGAGAGATGCCGATCGAACCGCCCGAGACGAAGGTCGTCGACCGCTGGCGCGTGGCCTGCGACGGGAGCGAGGGGGCGCTCGGCCATCCCCGCGTCTGGTTGCAGATCCCGCGCGAGACAGGCTGGGTCGAGTGCGGCTACTGCGACCGCCGCTACGTGCACCGCGATTTCGCCGAGGCGCTCGGGGTCTCCGACGCGGGCTGATCCGGGGCAGGGCGCGTCCGCCGACCCGGGTGGCGCCGGCGCGGACCCGGAGGGGCGCTCGCGGGCGCGCCGACAGCGGCCGGGCCCGCGAAGGGGGGCGCTGCCCCCGGTCCGGTCAGATGATCTCGTCCTCGTCGAAGAGCGGCGCCGCATCGCGGGCGGCCTCCACCACTTCGAGCGCGGCCTCGGCATGGCCGGGCCGTCGCGTCTCGGCGACGTGGAAGAGCGCGTCGCCCTCGTTGACCACGGGCATGTTCGTGCGGCCCACGATGATCCCCGTGATCTCGGAGGCGACCTCGACCTCGTTCTCGCCGAAGGGGTCGGAAATGGCGCAGAGCACCGTGCCCGGCTCCACGATATCGCCGGTGCCGCGGTAGGCGCGCATCAGCCCGCCCACCGGCGCACGGTGCCAGTTCGAGCCGCCGCAGAGCGCCGAACTGCCGTGACGCCGCGGCACGCCCTTCGACCCGATCATGCCGAGGTGCCGCATCACGCGCAGGATGCCGGCAACGCCGGCGCGCGCCGCGAACTCGTCGAAGCGCAGGCCCTCGCCGGCCTCGTAGAGCAGGACGTCCACGCCCTCCGCCTCGGCCGCCATGCGGAGCGATCCTTCGCGCAGGCGCGATTCGAGCATCACAGGCGCGCCGAAGGCGCGGCCGAGCTCCATCAGCCGGTCGTTGCCGGGGGTGAGGCGGATCTGCGGCAGG
>NZ_JAWLFS010000323.1:0-2621 GCF_041685465.1 Rhodosalinus sp.
TTCGCCTACGTCGAGGCGCGGCTCGCCGAGGGCGGCGGCGACCCGGTCGCGCTCGCGCGCGAGCACGCCGAGCTGCGCCCGGTCATCGCCGCGGTCGAGCGCTGGCAGGGTCTCCGCGACGAGCTCGCCGAGGCCGAGGCGCTGCTCGACGACCCCGAGATGGCCGCGCTCGCCCGCGAGGAGGTGACGCGCCTGCGCGCCGAGCTTCCAGAGGCCGAGCAGGCGGTGAAACACGCGCTCCTGCCGCGCGACGCTGCCGACGCGCGGCCCGCGGTGCTGGAGATCCGGCCCGGCACGGGCGGCGAGGAGGCCGCGCTCTTCGCCGCGGATCTCCTGCGGATGTATCAGCGTTACGCCGAGGCGAAGGGCTGGCGCGTCGAGGTCGTGACCCTGGCCGAAAGCGAGCTCGGCGGGGTGCGCGAGGCCGTGGCGCGCATCAAGGGCGAGGGGGTCTTCGCGCGGCTCAAGTACGAATCCGGCGTCCACCGGGTGCAGCGCGTGCCGGCGACCGAGTCGGGCGGGCGTATCCATACCTCGGCCGCCACCGTCGCCGTGCTGCCCGAGGCGGCGTCGGTCGACGTGGAGATCGACCCGGCGGACCTGCGCATCGACACCATGCGCGCCTCCGGCGCGGGCGGACAGCATGTGAACACCACCGATTCGGCCGTGCGCGTCACGCATGTGCCCACCGGTCTCGTCGTCACGAGCTCGGAGAAGTCGCAGCACCGCAACCGCGAGATCGCGCTCGAGGTGCTGCGCGCGCGGCTCTACGACATGGAGCGCCGCCGCGCCACCGAGGCGCGCGCCTCCGAGCGGCGCGCGCAGGTGGGCGGCGGCGACCGCTCCGAGCGCATCCGCACCTACAACTTTCCGCAGGGGCGGCTCACCGACCACCGGATCAACCTCACCCTCTACAGGCTCGATCAGGTGATGCAGGGCGACCTCGACGAGGTGATCGACGCCCTGCAGGCCGAGGCGCAGGCGGCCGGACTGGCCGAGATGGACGGGTGAAGGTCGCCGAGGCGCTGGCTGCGGGCCGCGCGCGGCTCGAAGCGGCCGGGATCGCGGGGGCGGCCCGCGATGCGCGCTGGCTGCTGGCCGAGGCGATGGGGGTCGACCCGGGCCGTATCTCCGTCATGGGCCCCGATCCCGTGGGCGAGGCCGCCGCGGCCTTCGAGGCGATGCTCGCCCGCCGCGCGGCGCGCGAGCCGGTCGCGCATATCCTCGGGCGTCGTCTCTTCTGGGGGCGGACGTTCCGCGTGACTCCCGAGGTGCTCGACCCGCGACCGGAGACCGAATGTGTCGTCGCCGCCGCGCTGGAGGGCCCCGTCGCACGGCTTCTCGATCTCGGCACCGGGAGCGGCGCGCTCGCCGTGACGCTCCTTGCCGAGCGGCCCGAGGCGCGCGGCGTGGCGACCGACCTCTCCGCCGCCGCGCTCGATGTGGCCGCCGGGAACGCCACCCGACACGGTGTCGCGGAGCGCCTTGAGCTTCGGCAGGCGGACTGGGCCGCGGGCCTCGACGGCGGGTTCGACCTCGTGGTGTCCAACCCGCCGTATCTGGCCGAGGCGGAGATGGCGGAGATCGCGCCCGAGGTCGCCCGCGAGCCCCGGCTTGCGCTCACGCCGGGGGGCGACGGGCTGGCCGCCTATCGCGCGATCGCGGCCGCGGCGCCGGGCCTCCTCGCGCCGGGCGGGCGGCTGGTGCTGGAGATCGGGGCGGGGCAGGGCGCCGCCGTCAGCGACCTTCTCTTGGGGGCAGGCCTTGACGCGGTCGCCGTGAGGCCCGATCTTGACGGAAGAGATCGTGTCGTCACGGCGCATCGGGTGTCACCCGCACACCCGTCTCGCGAACAATGACGCGCGGCCTCGACAAATTGGCCCTTGTCACGCGAGGGCCGACGTGTTTACTCGCGGATGAGCCACGTATCGTGACGCCCTGCGCGGCGCGTCGCACGCGGCCCCAAGCCAAAAACACCGCCTGGGCACATGACAACAGCGCGAGGATCGCGCGAAAACGGCGCACAGGGCGGGATCGGACACTAAGGCTGGACAGGACTGCATGAGATCTTCCAAACCCAGGTCGCGGTCGAAATCGAACCGCTCCCGTTCGGTGGGCAACGTCGTCAACCGGGTCTTCGACAGCTCGGGCCCGGAGGGCAAGGTCCGCGGCACGCCGCAGCAGATCATCGACAAGTACAACCAGCTGGCGCGCGATGCGGGGCTGGCGAACGATCGCGTCGCGGCCGAGAACTTCCAGCAGCACGCGGAACACTACCTGCGGCTGCTCTCCGAAGCGCAGCGCGAGCAGGATGCGCGCCGCGAACAGCAGGAGCGCGAGAACCGCGAGCGGCAGGCGCAGCGCGACCGTGAACGTGCCGATCGGCAGGACCGCGAGAGTGGCCCCGGCGACAAGAGCAGCGATCCCGAGCAGAGCGCCGGCGGCGCGCAGGCCGGGACCCCGGAGAACAGCCCGGCGGAGGGCGACAGCAATCTCGTCGAGACGCCGGAGGAGGCCCCCAAGCCCAAGCCGCGCGCGCGCAAGCCGCGCAACCGCAAGACCGAGGCGGCCAAGGACGCCAAGACCGGTGGCGCGGAGGCCGGCGACAAGGCGGCACCCGA
>NZ_JAWLFS010000092.1:0-10775 GCF_041685465.1 Rhodosalinus sp.
GGCGAGGACAAGATGGAAGCCGGCACGCTGCTTTACGAGAACACCACCTATCCCGACGGCTGGACACAGATGGCGCCCGTCTTCTTCGGCGGCGATGTCGACTATCAGGACGGCACCGAGGCCACAGAGGAGCAGATGGCCAAGGACGTCGCCGCCTTCCTCATGTGGACGGCCGAGCCCAAGATGATGGAGCGCAAGCAGGCCGGCTTCAACGGCGTGCTCTTCCTGACGGTGCTGACCGTGCTGCTCTACCTGACGAACAAGCGCATCTGGGCGCCGATCAAGGCCCGCGCCAAGTCGGACGAGAGCTGAGCGCAGACCCGATCGAGACGCGACTCGCCCCCGCGCCCCGGCGCGGGGGTTTTTCTTTGCCCAATCAGCTGTCCCGGGCGTGTCGGCGGAAGGCGCGCTTCAGGAGGTCGAGCTCGGCACGCAGGTGCGCCACCTCCGCCCTCACATCGTCATCGAGCGCCTCGCCCGCCGCCAGCGTCACGGTGCCGAGCGTCGCGCCGGTAAGCGTCGAACGGATCAGGAGGGTATGCATCCCGTCGCCCACCGCCGCGGGCGGCACCGGAACGCGCAGATGCCAGCACCCGGCCGCATCCGCGGCGAGATGCACGTCCGGCACGGGGCGCCCGTCGTGCAGGACCTCGATCCCGGGCCGCTCTTCGCCGGCCCCGTGCACCTCTCCCTCCCAGACAGCGTCGGCAAACCGGGTGCATGTCACGCTGAGGTCGTCGCTCATCCTGCCTCCCTCACAGTTCGGCGCGCGGGCGGCGCGAGAGCACCAGGTCGCCGAGCGCGATCCGGTTCATCTCGGGCCGCTCGAAAATCAGGTCGAGCCACAGCCGCTCCACCCTCTTTTCGTTCAGCCGTGAATAGGCGAGGTCGAACTCGACCACCGCCGCTCCCTCCTGTACCGGCACCTCGCGCACGATCTTCTCGGTGTTGGGGCCATGCCGGATGTTGAGCCGCGCGAAGACCTCCAGCGGCCTCTCCAGCCCGAGGTCGATCTCCGCACGCAGGATGTGCCGCCGCTGCAGCCCCTGCGCCGCCGCGCCCGGCAGGTCCAGCGCGAGCGACAGGTAGCCACCGTCGAAACCGAACACCTCGATCGTGAGCGCGCAGGGCGCCGCCCCCGGACCAGCCGAGCCGGTGCACGTCTGGCGGGTCACGATCTCGGACAGGTGCGAATCGTGGAAGAGCGCGAGGCCCTCGGCGATGCGCGTGCCGGGTTCCGGGGCCACGCGGCCCGGCACGGGAAGCGGACCGCCCCATGCCTCCGGACGCCAGACCCAGTCGGTCCCCGGCGCGTCAACCCGTGGCGTCCCCGCCTCGGCAAAGGCGATGCGGCGCTCCGCGGCACCCAGGAAGCGGTCCAGCGTGTCACGCAGACGGCGCGCGGGGGCCTTCGCGCGCCGCAGCGCCTCCGGCTCGGCCGTGTCGGCGCGACGGGCGGCGCGGCGCCATCGCGCTTCCGCACCGCGCTGGATCATCCGGCCGATCGGCCCGTCGTCGCCCATGGCGTCACGCCTCCGCCCCATGAGCGCCAGTGATAGCAGGGAAAGCGTTTCGGTTGAACAAATCCGCCCGCGGCGGCCCCGGCGCATGTCGCGCATAGGCAGGACCGGGTCCAGAGCGTCGCGGGCCTGCCTGCAAGGGGTGCCCATCGTGCGACGACGCGGTATCCTGCCACACGGCGGCCCGCCTCAAGGGTCCGGCGCCGCCGGGGATGTCGGCTGCGCCTCGATCCGGTCGGCGAGCGCGGTGAGCAGGTTGGCCCCGGCCGCTCCGGCGAGCGGGCTCTCCTCCGGGGCGTAAAGCGCCAGCCCGACGTCGTGACTGCCGGCGCGCGATGCGCCGCGCCAGTGGCGCGGATCGCCGCCCGGCAGGACCGCCGCCCCGCCTTCGGCCAGATGCATGAGCGCGAGCGCCCCGCGCTGCGACGTCGCAAGAACCTCGCCCGGTGCGGCAGTGGCCAGTGCACCGGCGTCAGGCGGCGCAACCGCCGGGTCGGCGGCCGAGACGCTGACCGTCATCACCGCGGGGAGCGCCTTGGGCCCGTCATCCGCCGACCCGAGGCTCGCGCAGCTTGCCAGCAGGACGAAGCTCTCCGCGTCGTTGTCGAGCAGCGCGGAGGACTCCACGCAATAGCCCGGCGGGGCGCCCACCACGACCGCACCGCGCGCCACCACCGCCTCGCGCGCGGGCGGCGCGCTCGTCGAACCCGAGTCGCAGGCCGCGAGAAAGAACACCGCGCCCGCGAGCGCCGCGCTAGCGCGTCTCGCGGTCATGCGCATCGGCCTGTCCCGCTTCGAGCCGCGGAGTCCGCATCTCCGGGAGCCTCAACTCCGGTTCCGGCTTTCGCGCGCCACGCCCTAGATGTCCATGTAGACATGCGTCTCGGCTTCGGCCCCGGGATGGGTGACCGCGCCCTTGTAGGTCGGCCCCACCGTCTGCGCGAATTTCCAGACCGCGCCGGAGGCGTAGTTGGTCGGCCGCGGGCCGGCCCAGTCCGCGCGCCGCGCCTCGAGGTCCGCATCGGACAGCGCGACCGACAGCTCCCCCTTGATGGCATCGATGGTGATCATGTCGCCGGTCCTGACGAGGCCGATCGGCCCGCCCTGCGCCGCCTCGGGGCCGACGTGGCCCACGCAGAACCCGCGCGTCGCGCCGGAGAAACGGCCATCGGTGATCAGCGCGACCTTCTTGCCCATGCCCTGGCCCGAGAGCGCGGCCGTGGTGGCCAGCATCTCGCGCATGCCGGGGCCGCCTTTCGGACCCTCGTTGCGGATGACGATGACCTCGCCCTCCGCGTACTCGCGCGCCTTGACGGCGGCGAAGGCGTCTTCCTCGCACTCGAAGACGCGTGCCGGGCCGGTGAAGACCTGGTTCTCCGCGGCGATGCCGGCGACCTTCACGATGGCGCCCTCGGGGGCGAGGTTGCCCTTCAGCCCGACGACGCCGCCGGTCTTCGTGATCGGCTTTTCGATCGGGTGGATGACGCGGCCGTCGGCCTCGTAGGTGATGCGGTCGAGTTCCTCGCCGATGGAGTTGCCCGAGGCGGTCAGGCAATCCTCGTGAACGAGCCCGGCCTTGCGCAACTCCTTCATCACCACCGGCAGGCCACCCGCCTCGTAGAGGTCCTTGGCCACGAACTGCCCGCCCGGCTTGAGATCCACGAAGTAGGGCGTGTCGCGGAAGATCTCGCAGACATCGTCGAGGAAGAAGTCGATCCCCGCCTCATGCGCGATCGCCGGCAGGTGCAGGCCCGCGTTGGTCGAGCCGCCGGTGCAGGCCACGACACGCGCCGCGTTCTCGAGGCTCTTGCGCGTGACGATGTCGCGGGCGCGGATATTCTTCTCGATCAGGTCCATGACCGCGAGCCCGGAGGCTTCGCCGTACTGGTCGCGGCTCTCGTAGGGGGCCGGCATGCCCGAGGAATTGAGAAGGGCGAGGCCGATCGCCTCGGAGACGCAGGCCATGGTGTTCGCCGTGAACTGGCCGCCGCAGGCGCCCGCGCTCGGGCAGGCGACGCGCTCGAGGATGGCGAGCGCGGCATCGGAGAGCTCGCCGCTCTGGTTGCGGCCCACGGCCTCGAACATGTCCTGCACGGTCAGGTCGCGGGTGCGGAAATCCTCCGGCACCTCGGGATCGTTCGGCGCCTTGCCCGGCAGGATGGAGCCCCCGTAGATGAAGACCGAGGGCACGTTGAGCCGGACCATCGCCATCATCATGCCCGGCAGCGACTTGTCGCAGCCGGCGAGCCCGACGAGCGCGTCGTAGCAGTGCCCGCGCACCGTGAGCTCCACCGTGTCGGCGATCGCCTCGCGCGAGGGCAGCGAGGAGCGCATCCCCTCGTGGCCCATGGCGATCCCGTCGGTGACGGTGATGGTGGTGAACTCGCGCGGGGTGCCCGCGCCCTCCTTGACGCCCGTCTTCACCGACTGCGCCTGACGGGCGAGGGCGATGTTGCAGGGCGCGGCCTCGTTCCAGCAGGTGGCGACGCCGACGAGGGGCTGATGGATCTCCTCCTCGGTCATGCCCATCGCGTAGTAATAGGAACGATGCGGCGCCCGCGCGGCACCTTCCGTCACGTAGCGGCTCGGGAGCCTGGACTTGTCGAACGGACGCTTGAGCATGGACGCCTCCCTGATCGGTCGCCATCGGGAATACGGAAAGCCCCCCCGCCACACAAGGCCGATCGGGTGCGGCGAGATTGCGCCCGGCCCCGCGACGCCCTAGCTGTCCTGCATGACTGCCGCCTATGCCCCGCACGACGCCTATGTCGCCCCCGCCCGCGCGCGGCCCGAGATCTGGCGCCTGATCGCCGGGATCGCGGTCGTGGCAGCCGTGCTCTTCGGCCTGCAGAGCGCGTTGCGCGCGGTGCTCTACGCCCTCGCGCCGGAGACGCTCTACGCCGAGCTCACGATGGGCGACGGCACCGGCACCAGCCCCGCGAGCGCGCTGATCCTGCTCGGGAGCTTCGCCTTCATGGCGCTCGGCGCGGTCGCGGCAGCGCACCACCTGCACGGGCGCAGCGCGATGAGCCTGATCGGCCCCTCCCTTGCCCGCGCGGCGCGGGATTTCTTCCGTGTGGTCGGTGCGCTCGCGCTTCTCTATATCGCCGTCGCGCTTCTGCCGCCCTGGGGCGGGCCGGGCGGCACCGAGCCGGAGCCCAACCTCGCCCCCGGCGTCTGGGCGGCGCTTCTGCCGCTGACGCTCGCCGCGCTGGTGATCCAGACCGGGGCGGAGGAGCTTCTTTTCCGCGGCTACCTGCAACAACAGCTCGCCGCGCGCTTCGGCTCGCCGCTTGTCTGGATGGGGGTGCCGGCGGCGCTCTTCGCGGCTGGCCACTACGTCCCGGCGGATTTCGGCACGAACGCGACGCTCGTCGCGCTCTGGACCGGGCTCTTCGCGGTGGCGCTCGCCGACGTGACCGCGCGGGCGGGCAATCTCGGCCCGGCGGTGGCGATGCACTTCATGAACAACGTCTTTCCGATCGCCTTCACCGCGATGGAGGGCGCGCTCTCGGGCCTCGCGCTCTACACGCTGCCGGCGCCGACCGAGGATCCCGGGATGCTGCGCGCCGCCATGCCGGTCGAGATGGGGATGCTGCTCTGTTCGTGGCTCGCCGCAAGGGTGGCGCTGCGACGCTGATTGCATTCCGGCCGGGGCGGGCTTATCTCCCCGCCACGGTCAGCGAGGCGCCATGAACTGGATCTCCAACTACGTCCGCCCCCGCATCAACTCCATCTTCTCCCGGCGCGAGATGCCGGAGAATCTCTGGACGAAATGCGACGAGTGCGGGACGATGCTCTTTCACCGCGAGATCGCGGAGAACCTGAACGTCTGCACCTCCTGCGGCCATCACATGCCGATCGCGCCGCGCACGCGCTTCCGCGCGCTCTTCGACGCCGGCGTCTTCACCGAGGTGGAGGTGCCTGCCCCGGTGGCCGACCCGCTGCAGTTCCGCGACCAGAAGAAGTATCCCGATCGCCTGAAGGCCGCGCAGCGCGCCACCGGCGAGAAGGAGGCGATGCTCGTCGCCGAGGGCGAGATGGGGCGCACGCCCATCGTCGCCGCGGCGCAGGACTTCTCCTTCATGGGCGGGTCGATGGGGATGTACGTGGGCAACGCGATCATCGCCGCCGCGCGCCGCGCGGTGGAGACGAAGCGGCCCCTGATCCTCTTTTCCGCCGCGGGCGGCGCGCGGATGCAGGAGGGCATTCTCAGCCTGATGCAGATGCCGCGCACCACCGTCGCCGTCGAGATGGTGAAGGAGGCTGGGCTTCCCTACATCGTCGTGCTCACCCATCCCACGACGGGCGGCGTGACGGCGAGCTACGCGATGCTCGGCGACATCCAGATCGCGGAGCCGGGCGCGCTCATCTGCTTCGCCGGCCCGCGCGTGATCGAACAGACCATCCGCGAGAAGCTCCCCGAGGGGTTCCAGCGCGCTGAATACCTGCGTGATCACGGGATGCTCGACCGGGTGACGCACCGCAAGGAGATGCGCGACGAGCTCATCACGCTCACCCGGATGCTCATGGGCCTGCCGCCGGCGGTGAAGGGCGACCTGCCCGCTCCCGGTCCGGCGGTGCCCGAACCGGAGGCGCAGGAGGAGACCCGGTCGCCCGCCGAGGGCTGACGCGCGGCGGAGGAGACACCATGGCGCACACGCTTCTGCAATTCGACTTCCCCTTTCCCGGCCCCTGGGGCGGAGAGATGGCCACGGCGATGGAGGGCCTCGCCACCGACATCGCGGCCGAGCCGGGCCTCGTCTGGAAGATCTGGACCGAGAACGCGGAGGAGGGTCGCGCCGGCGGCATCTACGTCTTCGACAGCGCGCAGGCGGCAGCGGCCTACCGGGACAAGCACACCGCGCGGCTCGCCGAGTTCGGGATCACCGACATCCGCGCGATGACCTTCGAGGTGAACCCCGCGCTTTCGCAGATCACCCGCGCGCCGCTCTGACGCGCCAGAGGATATCCCGCCCATGACCGCGCAGGACGCCGCGCCCTCCGACCTCGTGCTCGCGCGGCTGATGTCGCTGCACCCCAAGGTCATCGACCTGACGCTGGACCGGGTGTGGCGGCTGCTCGCCGCGCTCGGCCACCCGGAACGGATGCTCCCCCCGGCGATCCACCTCGCGGGGACGAACGGCAAGGGCTCGACGCTCGCCTTCCTGCGCGCGGGGATCGAGGGCGCGGGGCAGCGCGCGCATGCCTACACCTCGCCCCATCTCGCCCGCTTCCACGAACGCATCCGCCTCGCCGGGGAGTTGATCCCCGAGGCGGAGCTGACGGCCATCCTCGACGAATGCGAGGCGGCCAACGGCGGCGCCCCGATCACCTATTTCGAGATCACGACCTGCGCCGCGCTTCTCGCCTTCGCGCGCCGGCCGGCAGACTGGACGCTGCTGGAGACGGGTCTCGGCGGGCGGCTCGACGCGACGAACGTGCTCGACGCGCCGGAGTTGACGATCATCACGCCGGTGGCGATGGACCACGAGCAGTTCCTCGGCGACACGCTGGAGAAGATCGCCTTCGAGAAGGCGGGCATCCTCAAGCGCGGCACGCCCTGCGTCGTCGGCCCGCAGGACGAGGCCGCGCTCGAGGTGATCGAGCGGCAGGCGGCCCGCACGGGCGCGCCGCTCCTGATCCACGGCCAGCACTGGCACGTCGCAGAGGAGCGCGGGCGCATGGTCTTTCAGGACGAGCGCGGGCTTCTCGACCTGCCGCGCCCGGCGCTGCCCGGCGCGCACCAGATCGCCAACGCCGGCGCGGCGGTGGCCGCGCTGCGTCACCTCGGGTTCGGAGAGGACGCCTGCGCGGCGGCGGTCGCCGGGGCGGAGTGGCCCGCCCGGATGCAGCGCCTGCGCCGCGGCCCGCTGGCCGAGGCCGCGCCGCAGGCCGAGCTCTGGCTCGACGGCGGGCACAACCCGGCCGCGGGCGCCGCGCTCGCCGCGCATCTGCAAGGCCTCTCCGCGCGGCCCACGCATCTGATCTGCGGGATGCTCTCCACGAAGGACGCCACCGGCTACCTCGCCCCGCTCGCCGAGGCCGCCGAGAGCCTGACGGCCGTGCCGATCCCCGGAGAGGCGGCGGCGCTCGACCCCGAGGCGCTCGCCGATGCGGCGGAACGGGCCGGTCACGCCGCCCGCACCGCCGCGAGCCCGGCCGCGGCCCTCGCCGCGATCACGGCCGAGACCCCGGCGGCACGCGTGCTGATCTGCGGCTCGCTCTACCTCGCCGGGCAGGTGCTGCGCGAGAACGGCTGAGCGGGGCACCGGTCACACCGCCGAAGCGCACCGAAAGGCGCGCGCCGCGACGCGCTGACGCCGCGGCCCCGCCGCCTCAGCCCTCCGCCTGCCCCCAGCCCTGGCTCATCATCTCGCGCAGGCGGCTCGCGGTGCGGGCGAACTCGAAACTGCCCTCGCCCTCGACGTAAAGGCTCTCGGGCAGATCGGCGGCCGAGGCGATGAGCCGCACGCGCGCCTCGTAGAGCGCGTCGATCAGCGTGACGAAGCGCTTCGCCTCGTTGAAGTTCGACCGCGAGAGGCGCGGGATGTCGTCGATCACCAGAAGGCGCACCGCCTCGGCGATGGCGAGATAGTCCGCAGGCCCCAGCGGCTGACCGCAGAGATCGTGAAACCGCGCCCGCGCCGCACCGTTGTGAAACGCTGGCAGCACCACGTCGCGCCCCTTGACCCGCAGGGTGAGCGGCGCCGTCTCGCCGCCGGTCAGACCCTGCCAGATCGCGTCGATCCGCGCGCGTGCCTCCGCGTCGGCGGGGGTGAAATAGACCGGGCTCCCGGCGAGGCGCCCGGAGCGGTAGTCGGTCTCACCGGCGAGTTCCTGCACCACCATCCGCTCTTTCAGACGCGCGATGAACGGCAGGAAGAGCGCGCGGTTCAGCCCGTCCTTGTAGAGGTCATCCGGCGGCCGGTTCGACGTCGCCACCACCACGACGCCGGCGGCGAAGAGCCCCTCGAAGAGACGGCCGACGATCATCGCGTCGGTGATGTCGGTGATCTGCATCTCGTCGAAGGCGAGGCAGCGCACCTCCTCCGCGATGCGCCGGGCCACCGGCGTCACCGCGTCGTCCACGCCGCGGGCGCGGGCCTCGGCCATGCCCGCATGCACCTCCTGCATGAAGGCGTGGAAATGCACGCGCCGCGCGGCCACGGGCACCGCGCCCGCGAAGAGATCCATCAGCATCGACTTGCCGCGTCCGACGCCGCCCCATAGATAAAGCCCCTTCGGCGGCTCGGGCGCCCGGCGGAAGAGGCCGCGTTTCACCGGCTGCGCGAGCCCTTCGAGGATGCGCTCGAACTCGGGCAGCGCCGCTTCCTGCGCGGGGTCCGGGTCGATCGCGCCGGCGGCCACCTGCGCCGCGTAGAGATCCTGCATCACCGTCGCCATGCCCGCCTCCCTAGCGCGGTGCGCGACCGACGGAAAGCGCCGGTCTTGAGCCCCGGCACAGGCCCCGCTATGGCCCGGGTGTGCCCGAGGGAGACGCAGCGATGACCGACGCGCCCGAGACCCGCCTCCACGACGACCGCGCCGCGCCGGTGCGGCGCCTCACCCTCGACGGGCCGCAGACGCGCAATTCGATCAGCGCGCCTGCCTACCGCGAGATCGCCGCGGCGGTGACCGACGCGGGCGCCGACCCGGCGGTCCGCGCGATCCTGATCTCCGGCGCGGGGGGCTTCTTCTCCTCGGGCGGCAACATCGCGCGGCTGAGGGCGAGCGCGGAGGGCCGGCTTTCGGAGGCCGCGGCCAATACCGACGCCCTCGGCGCGATGATCAAGGCGGTGCGCGCCTGCCCGGTGCCGGTGGTCGCCGCGGTGGAGGGCGGCGCGGCCGGCGCCGGGCTCTCGCTCATGCTCGCCTGCGACATGGTGGTGGCCGCGGCGGGGGCGACGTTCACCGTGGCCTACGTGAAGATCGGCCTGACGCCGGACGGGGGCGTGACGCATTTCCTCTCCGCCGCGCTGCCCCGGCAGCTCGTCACCGAACTCTGCCTTCTGGGCCGCCCGATCCTCGCCGAACGGCTGGCCGAGGCGGGCGTGGTCAACCTGCTCGCCGCGCCGGGCGACGCCGTGGCGGAGGGCGAGACGCTCGCCGCGCGGCTCGCCGAGGGGCCGCGCCACGCGATGGCGCGCATCAAGGCCGAGATCGCGGCGGCAGGGCGCAACGACCTTGCCGCGCAGCTCGATCTGGAGGCCGAGGGGATCAACACCGCCCGCTTCGGCCCGGAGGCGCGCGAGGGCCTCGCCGCCTTCCTCGAGAAGCGCAAGCCGGACTTCGGCGCGGCATGAGAACGCGTCCCCCGCAACTCTCCGGCCTGCGCCTGCCCGCCGTGGGCGCGCCGATGTTCCTCGTCTCCTCGCCGGAGCTCGTGGTCGCGCAGTGCACGAGCGGCATCGTCGGCAGTTTTCCCGCCCTCAACGCCCGCGAGGCCGAGGGCGCGCCCGTCGAGCTCGAGCGCTGGCTGGAGCGGATCACCGGCGCGCTCGCCGCGCACGACCGCGCGCATCCCGACCGCCCGGCCGCCCCCTACGCCGTGAACCTGATCGTGCACCGCTCCAACGCGCGGCTGGAGCGGGACGTGGAGATCCTGTCCCGCTGGCGCGTGCCGATCTGGATCACCTCGCTCGGCGCGCGCCCCGAGGTCTTCGAGGCCGCGCGCGCCGCGGGCGCGCTGGTGCTGCACGACGTCACGACCGACACCTTCGCGCGCAAGGCCATCGACAAGGGGGCCGACGGGCTGATCGCGGTCGCCGCCGGGGCGGGCGGACACGCGGGCGCGCAATCGCCCTTCGCGCTCCTTTCGGAGATCCGCGCGTGGTTCGACGGGCCGCTCCTTCTTTCCGGCGCGATCGCCACCGGCCGCGCCCTCCTCGCCGCGCAGGCGGCGGGCGCGGACCTCGGCTACATCGGCTCGCCCTTCATCGCGACCGAGGAAGCCGCGGCACCCGATCCTTACAAGCACATGATCGTCGAGAGCGGCGCCGAGGATATCGTCACCTCGGCGCTCTTCACCGGTGTCTCGGGCAATTACCTCAAGCCCTCCATCGCGCGCGCCGGCCTCGACCCGGAGAACCTCCCCGAGGCCGGCTCGGCAATGGATTTCGGCGCCGGAAGCTCCAAGCCCAAAGCCTGGAAAGAGGTCTGGGGCGCGGGTCAGGGGATCGGCACGGTGCGCGAGGTCACGCCGGCGGCGGAACTGGTCGCCCGGCTCGCGCAGGACTACGCCGCGGCGCGGGC
>NZ_JAWLFS010000093.1:0-10731 GCF_041685465.1 Rhodosalinus sp.
GAGGCCGGCCATCTTCCGACGCTCGAGGCGCCCGAGGCCGTGAGCGCCGCGCTCGCCCGCTGGCTCGACGTGCCCGAAGCGCCACGGTAGCGCCGCGCCCTCGCACGACCTGTCGACGGGAGTGCGGCGGCCGCACGTCGCGGGGCCGATCGTGCCCTCGGGGCATGGCGCACCCGGTGTCGGCACCGCGGGGTGCAGCCGTTCCCCTGACCTCGTGACGGCCTCGAACGCCCCGCCGGGGTTGGTGGCACCGTGCCGGCTTTCCGAGCCGAGCGTGCCATGCCCGGTGACCTGTCGCATGATCCGCGCGCGCGGCGACCATGTGCCCGGACCCTCCTGCGACCCGCGCTTTCCATGGTCCCGGAAAACCCGGTGGCGCGACGCAGCCCGCCCCGGTGACAGGCTCAGCCCTGCGCGAGCACCCCTTCGATCTGCCGGGTGATCGCCGGGGAAAGGGGGCGTGCGCTCGACCCCCATGTCCCTGCAACCCGGCCATCGCCGTCGAGAAGCACCTTGTTGAAGTTCCAGCCGGGCACGAAATCCGCCTCGTCCCGGAGCCAGGCGAAGAAGGGATGGGCGGCCGCGCCGCGGACGGAGGTGATCGTCGTCATCGGCATGTCGAGACCGTAGTTCAGGTCGCAGAAGTCCTTGACCTCCCCCTCGCTCTCCAGCTCCTGCCGGAAATCCTGCGAGGGCACGGCGAGCACGACGAGGCCGCGGTCGCGGTAGCGATCGTAAAGCGCCTGCAACCCCTCGTATTGCGGTGTGAAGGCGCAGAGAGAGGCCGTGTTGACCACGAGCACGGGCTGGCCCGCGTAGTCCGACAGCCGGATTTCGCCGCCGTCGATGCTGTCGAAGGTCCAGTCCGCGGCCGCGGCGAGGCCGGCCCAGAGCGAAAGCGCTGCGGCGAGGATCAGGCGCATGGCGGGTCTCCGTTTCAAGATCGAAGCTAAAGGTAGGCGCCGCCCCCGCCCGTCAAGCCCGCCCGTCAAGCCCGCCCGTCAAGCCCGCACGGCCGGGTCCACGCGGCCAAGTCTACACGGCCAAGTCTACACGGGGCGTCACAAGCGCGTGGAGGCCCGTAGGCGCGCCGGTGATTCGGCCGCAGGCTCTTCCGCGCAGCCGTTCGAGGAGGAGATCCCGATGCCCGCCACGCTTCGCCACGCCACCGCCGCCGCGCTTGCGGTCGGCCTCGCCGCCGCCGCGGCGGCCGATCCCGCGCAATGGGGCGCCGAATGGCCCGGGACCGATTTCTCGAAGACCACCCTCGAAAGCTGGGACGAGGTGATCTCGGGCGGTCCGCCCAAGGACGGGATCCCGGCGCTCTCGGCCCCCGCCTTCCTTGCCGTCGAAGCGGAAGACCGCCTCGGCGCGCGGGAGCCGGTGATCGCGGTCGAGATCGAGGGCGCCACGCCGCGGGCCTACCCGATCCGCTATCTCATGTGGCACGAGATCGTGAACGACAGCGTTGCCGGGCGTCCGGTCGCCGTCACCTATTGCCCGCTCTGCAACTCCGGCATCACCTTCGACCGCGGCGTCGGGGACCGGGTGCTCACCTTCGGCGTCTCGGGCAAGCTGCGCCATTCGGACATGATCATGTACGACCGCGAGACGCAGAGCTGGTGGCAGCAGGCGCTGGGCGAGGCGATCGTCGGCGAGATGACCGGCACCGATCTCGAGACGCTGCCCACATGGATGGAGGGCTGGGCGCAGTTCGCCGCGCGCAACCCCGACGGGATCGTCATGGACGAGCCCGAGTGGAATCGCAGCTACGGTGCCAACCCCTACCGGGATTACGACAGCGCCGACCGCCCGTTCCTCTACAGCGGGGAGGACCCGCCGCACGGCCTGCGGCCGCTCGAACGGGTGGTGCGCGTCGGTGAGCATGCCTGGCCGCTGGCGCGTCTCGCCGAGCAGGAGGTGATCCGCGAGGCCGGCGTCGTGCTCACCTGGCGGCCCGGTCAGGCCTCGGCCCTCGACGCCGACCGGATCGCCGAGGGGCGCGACGTGGGTTCGGTGCGTGTGCGCGACCCCGGGGGCCGCGACGTGGCGCATGACGTGATGTTCGCCTTCACCTTCGATGCCTTCTGGCCCGACGGCAGATGGATGGTGGAGGCGGGGGCGCGCTGAGCGCGGCTTTTCAAGGCGCGCCCCCCATGCTACGCGCTCGCGCGCATCCGGGGCGCGGGCGGTGGCGCGCGCCCTCTTTCTCACGTGAACGGGGACCCTCATGGCCAGCGAACGCACTCTTTCGATCATCAAGCCCGACGCCACGCGCCGCAACCTCACCGGCAGGATCAACGCCAAGTTCGAGGAGGCGGGCCTGCGGATCGTCGCGCAGAAGCGCATCCAGCTGACCAAGGCACAGGCGGGCGAGTTCTACGCGGTCCACCGCGAGCGGCCCTTCTACGACGAGCTCTGCGCGTTCATGGCCTCCGCGCCGGTCGTCGTGCAGGTGCTCGAGGGCGAGGGCGCGATCGCCAAGAACCGCGAGGTGATGGGCGCGACGAACCCCGCCGACGCCGCGCCCGGCACGATCCGCGCGGAGTTCGCGGATTCGGTCGGCGAGAACTCCGTGCACGGCTCCGACGCGCCCGAGACCGCGGCGCAGGAGATCGCCTTCTTCTTCTCCGGCCTCGAGATCGTGGGCTGATACGGCGCGCGTCCGGGGCCGTCGCTGCGGACGCGCCTGTGCGAAGGACGCCCGGGCCGCTCCGGCGGCCCGGGCCTGCCCGTCACTCGCCGGCGGCGCGGCTTTCGAAGGTGAGGCCCTGGCCGCTGCGCGGCGGGAACCCCGTCCAGTAGGTGTGCGCGTCGGTGGGCGTGCCCGCGTCGTCGAGGTCCACGACGCCGTCCGCCGCCGTCTCGACCAGATCGAGATACGCGGCCTTCCCGGTCTCGTCCTTCAGGTGCAGGTCCATCCAGGCGGTCGCGAAGTGCTGCGCGACGTTGTTCATCCGCACCGTGTCCCAGACCGCGTCGGCGTAGTGCTCGAAGGGGACGAAGTCGAGGCTGTCCACCGGCGTCCAGCTTTCGTCCGGGGCAGGGATCGGCGCCGCCGCATTGTGGTTGGCGGCCTCGAAGGTCAGCAGGTGCCGGTCCGTGCCGGTCGCTTCCTCGAAGATCTGCCGGATCGCTCCGTATTGCGAGACGTCGTCGGCGCTGCCCGCCATGAGCAGAAGCGGCTTGCGCAGGCCGTCGAGCCCGGCGTCGTCCCAGAAGCCCGCGTTGCGCCCCCAGGGTCCGATGGCGATGACGGCGTCGAGCCGGTCATCGGTCGCGAGGGTCTCGTGCGAGTCGCTGCCCGCCACGTGGGGCTCGAGGATCGAGGCCGTGGGCTCCACCCAGTCGAAGCCGGTCGCCGCCTCGGACAGCCCCGCCCCCGCGTAGATGAGCGCACCGTAGCCGCCCATCGAATAGCCGACGAGGCCGGTGCGCGTGGCGTCGGTGATCGTGCCGATCGGGCCGTCGAGGGCCTCCATCGCGTCGAGGACGAAGCGCTGGTCGAGCGGCCGGTTGTAGAGGGTCGAGCCGAAGGCGGCCTGCGTCGCATAGGTGCTGTCGAGATGGTCGACCGAGGCCACGACGTAGCCTTTCGAGGCGAGGTTCTCGCCGAGATGGGACATCAGGAAGCGGTTGCCCGGATACCCGTGCGACAGGATGATCAGCGGAAAGGCCTCTCCCTCGGCCGGATCGGCGTCCCGGGCGGCCCGACCGCGCAGCGTCACCTCCGTCGCGCCGTCGCGCAGGAGCGTCGTGTAGGTGCCGCCGGGCTCCGTTTCATCGGTTGCCGGGTACCATATCTCGAGCGTGAGCGTCCGGTCGTAGGTCGGTCGGGCGTCAGGCGTCACGTTCAGCACGTCGAGCGCGCCGCCCTTCGTGATCTCCCGTGTCGTGACCCCAACGGGGTAGGGACCGGGCGCGGCGAGTTCCGGCGCGTCGGGGCGGATCAGGTCGATCCGGTTCTCGGCGGCGGCGGGCGCGGCCGCTGCCAGCCCGGCGGCAAGGCCGAGCGCGGTTATGACGGGGCGCATCGATGTCTCCCTCCTGGTGTCGCAAAGGCGCACCCTACGAGGGATCGGGCGTGACAACACCCGTCTGCCTGCTGGTGACGTAGCGTAAGGCACGTCAGCCGTGTTCAGTCCGCGGCGCAGCGGCAGCGCCCGGCCGTCCCCGGTCTCGTCCATGCCGACGCCGACCTCCGACCCGGTCGGGGGGCGCCATGCCCGCACGGCACCGCCGCGCGCCATCCGGCCCGCCGCGCCACGGAGGCCCGCCGCGCGGCGCATGGTTCAGACGGCGGTGGACTTCGTGCCCCGCTTGGCAGGCGGCGATTTCGAGCCGTTCTGAACCGTCTCGGCGACGCCCTCCGACAGGCTCTCGGTGGCCGAGGTCGCGCCCTTCGACACGAGCCCGAAACAGCGCATGCAGAATTCCATGTTCTCCATCGCGTCGGCCGAGAGACGCTTCATCTCGTCCGAGAGCCATGCGTTCATCTCGGCCGCAGCCTCCTGGGGCGCTGTGCCGCCGTCGGCCTGCCGCATGTGTTCGACGCAGCGCTGCGCGCTTTCGGCGGCGTCGCGGCGCCGCTCGAACCAGGCATGGGCGTAGCGATCCCATTCCTGCATGAGCGTCTTCTGCGTCTGCCACGCGATTTCGGCCTGTGGCGCGAGCGCGGCGGCGGGCAGGGGAAACTGCGTCATCATCTGCATCGGCTGCATGAGGTCGGGCATCTGTGGTGTGGTCTGCTTCGCCATGCGGGTCTCCTGTTCTCCGCGCCCCGGTATCGAGGCGTCGTCCACGGACAGCGGACCGCTAACCGCAGGCGGCGCGCGAAGCATTGATGCCTGTTAACGGTGCGCGTGCTTCAGCGGATCACGATCTCGTCGGCGCGGCTCATGCCGAGGACGTCGCGCGCGCGCTCGTCCAGAAGCTCCAGGTCGAGGCTCTCGTCGGAAAGGCGGCGGGTCAGGTTCTCCATCCGCGCGATCTCCGCCTCGAGTTCGGCGAGGTCGCGGCCGAGCCGCGCGGCCTCGAGCTCCACCTCGGCACGGCGGAAGAGGCCATAGTCGCCCTGCACCGCGGCGAAGGCGAAATAGAGGCCCAGCCCGAAGGCCAGGGCGAAGAAGGCGATCACGCCGAAGGCGGGCCGGCTGCGGTGGGTCATGCTCTGCCTCTCGGGGGCCCTCTCTCGGGGCGCTGTCAGAGAGTATGGCACAGGCGATTCGTGCTGTGAATCCCCGACGTCACGGTTTCGGCACGCCGCTGCGGCGCCTATCGTCGGGGAAGGAGAGGAGGCCCGCCATGACCCATCTGCCACCTGCCGACCGGCTTGCCACGCACAGCGTCGAGAACCAGCCGGGGCCACCACCGCCGCCCGACCTCTGGGGCGCGGACGTGTCGCTGCGCGCCGGGGTGACGGCGCAGGGCGGCGACGCGGATGCGCTCGCCGCCGCGGCTGCCCGTTTCGGCAGCGCCCGGGCGCGGTCGGACGGCGAGGAAGCGCGCCGCGACGCGCCGCGGCTCGCGCTCTTCGACCGGGGCGGGCGGCGGCTCGACGAGGTGCGCTTCGCGCCCGGCTATCACGCGCTCATGCAGGCGGGCATGGAAGCGGGCTATGCCGCCGTCGCCTGGGAGGGGCGGCCCGGCGGGCATGTCACCCACGCCGCGATGGTCTACCTGCTGAGCCAGGTTGAGCCGGGCGTCTGCTGTCCGCTCACCATGACCTACGCGGGTGTCCCGGCGCTCGAGGCCGAGCCGGAGCTCGCCGCCGAATGGGTGCCGAAGCTCACCGCGCGCACTTATGACCCGGCCATCGCGCCCATCCACGAAAAGCGCGCCGCGACCCTCGGCATGGCGATGACCGAGAAACAGGGCGGCTCGGACGTGCGCGCCAACACCACGCGGGCGGAACGCGACGGCGATCTCTGGCGGCTCACGGGGCACAAGTGGTTCTGCTCGGCGCCGATGTCGGACGGGTTCCTGACGCTGGCGCAGACCGAGGCGGGGCTCACCTGTTTCCTCGTGCCCCGCTGGCTGGAGGGCGCGCGCAACGCGATCCGCCTGCAGCGGCTCAAGGACAAGCTGGGCAACCGCGCCAATGCCTCCGCGGAGATCGAGTATCAGGGCGCGCGCGCCCATCGGCTCGGCGAGGAGGGGCAGGGGGTGCGCACGATCATCCGCATGGTGCACCACACCCGGCTCGACACCGCGATGGCGCCCGCGGGGCTGATGCGCGCGGCGCTGACCGAGGCGCTCTGGTGGGTCGAGGGGCGGCGCACCTTCCAGAAGCGGCTGATCGACCAGCCGCTCATGCGCGCGGTCCTCGCCGATCTCGCGCTCGACTGGGAAGGGGCGCTCGCCGCGGGGCTGCGCGCCGCGCGTGCCTTCGACGGCGCGGGGGAGGGCGACCGCGCGCTCGCCCGGATCAGCGTGGCGCTCGCCAAGTATCTGTCCAACAAGCGCGCGGTGCCGGTGATCGGCGAGGCGATGGAGGTGCTCGGCGGCATGGGCTACGTCGAGGACACGCCCCTTCCGATGCTCTACCGCGAAGCGCCGCTCAACGGTATCTGGGAGGGCTCGGGCAACGTGATCTGCCTCGACATCCTGCGCACGCTCGCGCGGGAGCCGGCGGCGGCCGAGGCGCTCGAGGCGGAGTTCGACGCGGCGCGGGGGGCGGAGCCCGCCTTCGACCGGGCGCTCGCCGCGCACCGGGAACGGTGGCCCGGCCTGCCACCGGAGGCCGAGGCGCGCTGGTTCGCCGAGAGCCTCGGCGCGCTCTTCACCGCCTCCGTGCTGATCCGAACCGCGCCCGAGGCGGTCGCCGCGGGCTATGCGCGCACCCGCCTCGGCGCGCCACGTGGCCTGATGCCGGGCGCGGTGGCCGGGCTGGACGAGACGGCCATTCTCGATCGGCTCGCGGCAGGCTGAGGCGGGAACCCCGCGGCCGGGCGTCGCGCAAGGGCTGAACCCGCAGCGACCGAGGCGCCCCTCGCGGCGCAGGTGCCGGCCCGCGGGGATCGCCAGGCGCGATCTCTGCACGCCCCCGGCGCAAGGAACTGCTGGCCGGACAGGCACGTCTCCGTGTCTGAGGTGGCGCGAGCCGGCGCGCCCGCGCAGCGCCGGCCGTCGGGCGACCGGACCGGCGCCGGCCGCTGCGCGGGGCTGCGGCCACGGGGGCGTTCCGGCGCTGTCAGGTGACACGTCCTTGCGGCGTGTCAGTGACCCGCGCCGGATCTGCGCTCGAGTCCCGCGGGATGGATCACCAGACGCCGAGGCGCATCGCCGCGCTGCTGCGCGCCGGCGCGATCGCCTGAGCGCGCCTCAGCCCGCGACGGAGGCGGCGTAGATCGCGTCGACGGCCTCCTGCAGCGTGCGGTCGAAGGCCGCGTCGTCCTGATCGGCGGTCAGCCCCTCGGTCAGCGCGCGCGAGAAGCTCGCGATCACGCCGGTGTTCTCGGCGAGGAGCTTGCAGGCTTCCTCGCGCGTGTAGCCGCCCGAGAGCGCGACCACCCGCATCACCTTGTCGTGGACCACGAGCGGCGCGTAGAAATTGGCCATCGTCGGCAGCGAGAGCTTGAGGATCACCTTCTGCCCCTCCGGCAGAGCGTCGAGTTGCGCGGTGATCTCCTTCAGGAGCAGGCGCTCGGCCTCTTCCTTGTCGGGGATGGTGATCGTTACTTCCGGCTCGACGATCGGGACGAGTCCCTTGGCGAGCACCCGGCGCGCGATCTCGAACTGCTGCGCCACGACCGCCTCGATGCCCGAGGGCGAGGCCGCGTCGATCACCGAGCGTTCCTTCGTCCCGAAGATGCCGTGCGCGCGGGCGCGGTCGAGCGTCGCCTCGAGATCGGGGTTCGGCTTCATCAGGCGCACGCCGTCCTCCGCCGCCGCGAGGCCCTTGTCGATCTTCAGGAAGGGAACGACGCCCTTCTGCTCCCAGAGGAACCGCGCCGCCGGCACGCCGGCGAAGTCGCGTTCCATCGTCTTCTCGAAGAGGATCGCGCCGAGCACCTTGTCGCCCGAGAAGGCAGGGGAGCGCACGATGCGCGACCGCATCTCGTGCACCAGGTCGAACATTTCCGCCTCGGAGGAATAGCGCCCTTCGGGGATGCCGTAGAGGGCGAGCGCCTTGGGCGTCGAGCCGCCCGACTGGTCGAGTGCGGCGATGAAGCCGAGCCCGTTGGTCATCTTCTGGATCTGGTCTTCGGTCGGCATGAGTCGTCGCTCCACTTGTCCCTGCGTCAGGCTTCTAGAAAACGCTGCGGCGCGGCGCAATCGCGCAGGCTCAGGCCGCCGCGCGCAGTGCCGCCACCCCCGGAAGCGTCTTGCCCTCCATCCATTCGAGGAAGGCGCCGCCGGCCGTCGAGACATAGCTGAAGTCTTCCGCCACGCCGGCATGGTTGAGCGCCGAGACCGTGTCGCCGCCGCCCGCGACCGAGACGAGGCGACCGTCCCGGGTCAGCTCGGCGGCGTGCCGCGCGCAGGCCGTGGTCGCCGCATCGAAGGGCGGCACCTCGAAGGCGCCGAGCGGGCCGTTCCAGATCAGCGTGCGCGCCCGTTCCAGCGCCTGACGGATGTGCGCGATGCTGTCGGGCCCGGCGTCGAGGATCATCCTGTCCTCGGGGCAGTCCTCCATCCGGCAGGTCTCGTGCGCGGCGCCGGGCTCGAGCGCCTCGGCCACCACGACGTCGCGCGGAAGCAGGATCTCGCAGCCCGTCTCGGCCGCGCGCGCGGCCACGTCCCGCGCGGTCGCGGCCATGTCGCGCTCGGCGAGCGAGCGGCCCACGTCGAAACCGGCCGCGTACAGGAACGTGTTGGCCATGCCGCCGCCGATCACCAGCATGTCCACCCGCTCGACGAGATTGCAGAGCAGCGTGAGCTTGGTGGAGACCTTGGCGCCGCCGACCACGGCGATCACCGGCCGCTCGGGATCGCCGAGGGCCCGTTCGAGCGCGCCGAGTTCCGCCTCCATGAGCCGCCCCGCGCAGGCCGGCAGCAGATGCGCGACACCTTCCGTGGAGGCATGCGCGCGATGCGCCGCCGAGAAGGCGTCGTTGCAGTAGACATCGCCGAGGCGCGCGAAGCCGCGCGCGAGGTCGGGATCGTTCGCCTCCTCGCCCGGCTCGAAGCGCGTGTTCTCCAGGAGCAGGACCTCGCCCGCGGGCAGCGCTTCCGCCGCGGCCTCGGCGCCCGGGCCCACCGGGTCCGGCGCCACGCGCACCGGCACCCCGAAGGCCGCCTCGAGCGCCGGCTTCAGGGGTGCGAGCGACATCTCCGGCACGCGCCTGCCCTTCGGGCGGTCGAAATGCGCCAGCAGCACGGGCCGCCCGCCACGGGCGAGGATGTCGCGGACCGTGGGCGCCACACGCTCGATGCGCGTGGGGTCGGTCACGCGGCCGTCCTGCACGGGCACGTTGATGTCCACCCGCACCAGTACGCGCCGCCCGTCGAGCGCCATGTCGTCCAGCGTCTTCCAGCTCATCTGCGCAGTCCCCCGTTCCGCTCGCGGCTCCCGCGCCTTTTCCCCGGAAGCGCCGCGCCGGTCAATCCGGCGCGCGCAGGGCTTGCCGCTCGCCGGTCCGCCGTCGTAACAGGGCGCTGATGACAGACGAGGAGCGCCACGCATGGCCGAGATCCGCGACCCCGAGAACACCGTTCTGATGGAGCTGAAGGACGGCACGGTGACGATCGAGCTCCTGCCCGACGTGGCGCCGAAACACGTCGAGCGGATGAAGGCGCTCGCCCGGGCGGGGGCCTACGACAACGTGGCCTTCCACCGGGTGATCGACGGCTTCATGGCGCAGACCGGCGATGTCGAGCACGGCGACATGGAGGACGGCTGGAACCCGCGCCGCGCGGGCACGGGGGGCTCGGATCTGCCCGACCTGCCGGCGGAGTTCTCGCGCATCCCGCACGACCGCGGCACCCTCGGCGCGGCACGCTCGCAGAACCCCGACAGCGCGAACTCGCAATTCTTCATCAGCTTCAAGGACAACCACTTCCTGAACGGGCAATACACGGTCTACGGCCGCGTCATCGACGGGATGGCGCACGTCGACGCCATCACCCGCGGCGAGCCGCCCGCCAACCCGGACCGGATGATCAGCGTGAAGGTGGCCGCCGATGCATAAGCTCGTCCTTGCCGCGGCGCTCCTCGCCGCCGGCCCCGCCGCCGCCACCGGGCTCGCCATCGAGATCGCGGGCGAAGCCGAGGGCACCGTGCGCGTCGATCTCTTCGAGGATGCGGCGCCGGCGCATGTCGAACGGATCACGACGCTCGCCGAGGAAGGGGCCTACGACGGCATCGTCTTCCACCGCGTGATCGACGGCTTCATGGCGCAGACCGGCGACGTGGAGTTCGGCCGGCTCGAGGGTGGCGACATGGGCCGGGCCGGGACCGGCGGCTCCGACCTGCCCGACCTCGCGGCGGAGTTCTCGGATGTCTCCTTCGAGCGCGGCGTCCTGGGCATGGCCCGCGCGGCCGATCCCGACAGTGCGAACTCGCAGTTCTTCATCATGTTCGCGCCCGCGCCGCACCTCGACGGCGACTACACCGCCGTCGGCCGCGTGACCGAGGGGATGGAGGTCGTCGACGCCATCAAGCGCGGCGAGGGACCGAACGGCGCGGTGGTCGGCCGCCCCGACGTGATGGCGACGGTCACCGTCACCGACTGACCCGCGTCCCGCGATTTTTCGTACGAAAAATCGCGGGCCGGCCCCCCCCGTGTT
>NZ_JAWLFS010000324.1:0-2599 GCF_041685465.1 Rhodosalinus sp.
GGCGCGTCCGCGCCGCATTCACCGGACGGCGCGCCTGCGCCGCATTCCCTGGAGGTCGCGTCAAACATGCCTCTGATGAGCGACAACCAAGTTGGCCGCCACCGTCAGCCAAGTTGGCCGGTGGCCCCAGCCGGAGGGAGGGCGTAGCCCGACCGTAGGCTGGGGCCACCGGCGCGGGCCTCATGGGGGGGCTTGGGTGCTGGTCGCTGCGTGCCGGTAGGGTCGGGATCTCTGCATCCAAACGGAGATCCGACCGTGCCGGGCAAACCCGTCACCGACCAGCAAGCGAGACTCTACATGACCGACCGTCGCAATCACAGCCAGCGTGTCGCAGCCTCCCGTGCGGGTTTCAGCGAACGCACCGCCCGCCGCCTCGATGCCGATCCCCGTCTGCCATCCCAGCGCAAGCCTGCTCGGGGACGCACCGTGCCCGACCCCCTGGAAGCCGTCTGGGAGCCGATCCTCGTGCCGATCCTCTCCCGCGATCCGGCCGTGCAGGCCGTGACCCTGCTGCGGCACCTGCAGTTGAACGATCCTGACGCCTTCCCCGACGACCGCGTGCGCCGCACGCTGGAGCGGCGCGTCCGCGACTGGCGCGCGCTGCACGGGCCGGAGCGCGACGTGATTTTCCGGCAGACGCCCGAGCCGGGCCGCATGGCGCTGTCGGACTTCACCGATGCCAGAGGCCTGGGCGTGACGATCGCAGAGCAGCCTCTGGCGCACCGGCTCTACCACTTCGTCCTGGCCTACAGCGGCTGGGAACACGCGGCCGTGGTGCTGGGCGGCGAGAGCTTCCCGGCGTTGGCCGAGAACCTGCAGAACGCCCTCTGGACCCTCGGTGGTGTGCCGCAGGAGCATCGCACCGACAGCCTCTCGGCGGCTTACCGCAACCTCGATGCCCATGCCGCCGCCGACATCACGCGGCGATATGAAAGCTTCTGCGGCCACTACGGCATGCTGGCGAGCCGCAACAACCCCGGCGAGGCGCACGAGAACGGCTCGATCGAGGCCCACAACAACCACCTCAAGGTCGCCCTCGACCAGGCCCTGATCCTGCGAGGCTCGCGTGACTTCCCCGATCTCGCCAGCTGGCGCCGCTTCGTCGATGAGGTGGTGGCCCGCCGCAACCGCCGTCGCGAGGCCGCGGCGCGCATCGAGATGGCGGCGCTGCGCCCGTTGCCCGCCCGGCGCACGACAGACTTCACCGAGGTGGTCGCGCGCGTCACGAAGACGGGGGGCTTCCTGGTCCACAGCGTGTTCTACTCCGCGCCCTCACAGCTGATCGGGCAGCGCCTGCGGGTCCATGTCCATGACGACCGGATCGAGGCCTTCCTTGGCGCCACCCATGTCGTCACCCACCCCCGGCGCCGCGGCCGCGGTGACGGCGTGCGCGTTCACTGCGTCAACTATCGCCATGTCATCCACGCGCTGCGCCGCAAGCCGCAGGCGCTGGCCGGGTCGATCTATCGCGACGGCCTGTTTCCTCGCTCGGAATATGCAGAGGCCTGGGCCGCGCTGTCGGCCGCCTTGCCGCGCCGCGACGCCTGCCGCCGGATGGTCGACCTGCTCGGGCTCGCCCATGACGAGGGCTGCGAGGCCGAGCTCGCCTCCCTCATCGCCGACACCCTCGGCCAGGGCGCGCTGCCAGAGGCGCTCGCCCTCAAACGGAGGCTCGAACCACGCCGGCGCGTGCTCCCGGACGACACGCCCGTCGCGCTCACCGATCTGGCCAGCTTCGACGCCCTGCTGGAGGGCAGCGCATGACCGCCCCCGCAGCCCCGCGCCCCGTCGATGTCCACGCGCTGCCCGCCATGCTCACCGCGCTGCGCTTGCCCGGTTTCCATCGCCATTGGCAGGCGCTGGCCGACCGCGCCGACGCCGAGGGTTGGCCGGCATCGCGCTTCCTCGCCGCCCTGGCCGAGCTCGAGATGGCCGAACGTGACGCCCGGCGCATCCGGCGCCACCTGCACCAGTCCCAGCTCCCGGGCGGCAAGACGCTCGCCACCCTCGACTTCAAGGTCCTGCCCGGCGTGCCCCGCGCCCGCATCGAGGCCCTGGCCGCCGGCGACTGGATCGAGACCGGCGCCAACCTCATCGCCATCGGCAACTCGGGCGCCGGCAAGACCCATGTCCTCTGTGCCATCGGCCATGCCCTCGTCGAGGCGGGCAGACGCGTCCTCTACACCAGCACCACCGACATCATGCAGCGACTGCAAGCCGCCCGCCGCGATCTCGCCCTCGAGGCCGCCCTCGCAAAGCTCGACAAGTTCGATCTGATCATCCTCGACGACATCACCTACGCCCAGAAGGATCAGGCCGAGAGTTCCGTCCTCTTCGAGCTGATCGCTCGCCGATACGAGGCCAGGAGCCTCGCCATCGCCGCCAACCAGCCCTTCAGCGCTTGGAACCGGGTCTTTCCCGACCAGGCCGTAACCGTCGCCGCGATCGACCGCCTCGTCCACCACGCCACCATCCTCGAGATGAACGGCGACAGCTATCGCCGACGCGCCGCCGCCGACCGCAGCACGCCAAAGGTCGACGCTCAGGCGACAACCTTCAGCGACAGCCGAGATCGACACGCAACCGACAAAATCAGGGA
>NZ_JAWLFS010000094.1:0-10631 GCF_041685465.1 Rhodosalinus sp.
CGTAGGCGTCGGCCTCGTATTCGTCGCCGCGCGAGAGGCGCGCGGAGAGCAGCGTCGCCACCCCGTTGGCGATCCAGACGCCGATGCCGGGCAGGAACCTCGACAGCACCATCGCGAGCGCCGTGCGAAGCGCGTTCTGCCCCGAGAAGTCGATCATCCGCCGCCGCGCATGGCCGAGCGCGACGTGGCCAAGCTCGTGCGCGATCACGCTCGCCATCTCCTCGGCGGAGACCTCGCCGCTCTGGTATTTCCGGTAGAAGCCGCGCGTGATGAAGATGCGCCCGTCCGGCGCCGCGAGGCCGTTCACGGGGTCGATCTCGTAGATGTGCACGCGGATGCGATCGACGCCGAGCGCCTCCGCCATGCGGTCGGTCAGCCGCTTGAGCCGCGGGTCGGCGAGCTCGGTCGAGCGCGCGTCGAGCTCGCGCTTCGTCCGCCACATGGAAAAGCGGTACATCACCAGCGCGTAGAGCACCGCAAGCAGGATCGGCGTGATCTTGATCATGCGTGGAATATGGGGCGGCGCGCGGCGCCCGGCAATGCGGCGCAGGCAGCTTCCGGGCCGGCATCCGCGCGATAACGTCGGTCAATGATCCCGCGGCGCATCGGGTTCAGCATCGATGCGGCGAGTCGCAGGCAAAGGGGGGAGCGAGACCATGCCCGACTACAACGTGACCGAGACCGAGCCGCGGCCCTATCTCTACGCCGAGCGGATCTGCGGGATGGATCCGGGCGACGTCGCCGACGCCATGGCCGACGCCTTCGCGGAGGTGACGCGCTTCATGGAGCGTCACGCGATCACCCCGGCCGGCCCGCCGCTTACCGTCTTCGAGGGCGACGACCCGGCGCTTGTCCGCTTCCGCGCCGGCGTTTTCGTCTCCGAGGCGGACGCGGCGCAGGCAGGCGAGGGAATCGCGGCGGACTGGACGCCGGGCGGGCGCGCGCTGCACTTCACGCACGCCGGCCCCTGCGCGCTGCTCGGCGCGCACGAGGCGGCCGCGATGGCGCGTGTCGGACGGCGCGGCCTGCGGCGCGCCACCCCGACATGGGAGGTCTACCCGGACGCGCCCGTGGCCGCCGCGCGGCGCGGCGAGCGGGCGGAGGTCTACTGCGCGCTCGGCTGAGGCTCACTTCCGCCGGCGTCGCCGTTCGCGGCGCAGCGCCGCGCGCAGCCAGAGCACGAGGCCGAAGGCCACGACCGTCCCGGCAAGGATGCCGGAGACGTCGGCCGCGATCTCGGCGACGGCGTCGATGTATTCGGCGAAGGCCCGGCCGAGCCCGACGTAAAGCGCCACCCAGACGCATTCGCCGGCCACCGCCCAGAGCGTGAAGCGCGCGCGGTTCATCTCCGCCGCGCCGGCCACCAGGTTGACCCAGGGGCCGAGCGGGCTGACGAGCCAGCGGCTGAGGAACACGCCCGCGCCGCCGCGCTCCTCGACGCGGCCGCGGGCGCGGGCGAGCGCCGCGGCGCGCCGCGGCTTCGCGGTGATCCGGGGGGCCAGCGCGGCGCCGCCCCGCCAGCCCAGCGAATACCCCGCCTGGTCGCCGAGCACCGCGCCGGCGAGCGCGCCCCCGGCCACCGCCCAGAGCGAGAGGTCGCCCGTCGCCGTGAAGGCCCCGCCCGTCAGCATCACCATGGAGGCCGGGACGGGCAGGGCGAGGCAACTGAGGAAGGTGGTCAGCGCGATCACCGCCACGCCCCAGTCCGCCACGAGGCCGGGAAGCCAGTCGGTCATTCCGGGCCCTGCGCGTCGATCAGCGCGCGCACCTCGTCGAGTACGACCTCTTCGGGCACGCCGCGGCGGCGCGCGATCTCGCCGAGCGTGGGCCGCCGGTCGTGGCGGTCGGAGACGCCGAGCGCGCGCATGACCTCCTCCGGCGGGATGTCCCAGGCGAGGGAGATGTAGCGCGGCGTCATCCACGCGGCCGGCGGCTGTCGGCGGTGGTCCGGGTCGGCCCAGTGGACCGAGAACGCGACGAAGCGCGCCACGAAGAAGGCCACCACGGCGAGCGCGACGATCAGGCCCACGAGCGCGGGCCGGTGGCGGGTCCAGAGATGGCGGAGCGCGCTGCGCATGGGTTACCTCGTCCCTCGGCGCGGGCCTAGCGCACGAGCTCGCGCATCCCGCGCTCGAGCCCCTCGAGCGTCATCGGCACCATGCGGTCGGCAAAGATGTCGCGGATCATCTCGATCGACTGGGTGTAGCGCCAGTGCCGCTCGGGCACCGGGTTGATCCAGAGATTGTCCGGCCACTGACCGCGCGCGCGCTCGAGCCAGACCTGCCCCGCCTCGGCATTCCAGTGCTCGTTCGCGCCGCCGGGAAAGGCGATCTCGTAGGGCGACATGCTCGCGTCGCCCACGAAGATGCACTTGTAGTCGGTCCCGTAGGTGTGCAGCACCTCCCAGGTCGGCGTCACCTCGTCCCAGCGGCGGCGGTTGTCGCGCCAGACGCCTTCGTAAAGGCAGTTGTGGAAGTAGTAGTATTCGAGGTGCTTGAACTCCGCCCGCGCGGCGGAAAACAGTTCTTCGACGACGCGGATATGCGGGTCCATGCTGCCGCCCACGTCGAGGAAGAGCAGCACCTTCACCGCGTTGCGCCGCTCCGGCCGGGTCTTCACGTCGAGGTAGCCGTGCTCGGCCGTCGAGCGGATCGTGCCGTCGAGGTCGAGTTCCTCGTGCGCGCCGTCGCGCGCCCATTGCCGGAGCCGCTTGAGCGCGAGCTTGATGTTGCGCGTGCCGAGTTCCACGCTGTCGTCGAGGTTGCGGAACTCGCGCTTGTCCCAGACCTTCACCGCGCGCTGGTGGCGGCTTTCGTCCTGCCCGATGCGCACGCCCTCGGGGTTGTAGCCGTAGGCGCCGAAGGGCGAGGTGCCGGCGGTGCCGATCCATTTCGAGCCGCCCTGGTGGCGCTTTTCCTGCTCCTTCAGACGTTCGCGCAGCGTCTCCATCAGCTTGTCGAAGCCGCCGAGCGACTCGATCTCGGCTTTTTCCGCCTCGCTCAGGTGTTTCTCGGCCATCTTCTCGAGCCAGTCGCGCGGGAGCTCGACCTGCTCCAGCATCTCGGCGACGCTCACGTTCTCGAGCCCGGAGAAGGCCTCGGCGAAGGCGCGATCGAACTTGTCGAGGTTGCGCTCGTCCTTCACCATCGCCGCCCGCGCGAGGTAATAGAAGCCGTCCACGTCGTAGGTGACGAGATCGGCGCGCATCGCTTCGAGAAAGGCGAGATACTCCCGGAGCGAGACCGGCACCCCCGTCCGCCGCAGCGCGTCGAAGAAGGGCAGGAACATCGCGCTACCCCGAGAGCCGGTCGATCGCGAGCGTCGCGACCAGGCCCAGCAGAGTGAAGGCGATGCCGTAGACGGCGCCGTAATGGATCAGGTCCGCGCCCGTCCCCTTGCGCCGGCGCGCGGTCAGCACGCCGAGGGTGATGCCCAGGAGGGCGCCGAAGAGGACGATCATGCGCTAGCCTCCGGAAGCCGTGGGATCGAGGGCGGCGATCTCGCGCAGCTTGGCGCGCACCACCGCGTCGCGCCCGAAGCCGTAACGCGCCCAACCGAGGCTGTCCAGACGCACCGCGCGCGCGTCGGCCCCCTGTCCCTGCATGTCCAGCGCCTCCGCCCGCAGCATCAGCAGCGTGGCAAGCAGCATCGCGTTCTCGTGGCGCGCGGCGACGGGCAGATGCGCCTCGGCGATGGCGCGCACGCGCGCCGCATCGCCCTCGGCGAGGGCATAGGCCGCACGCTGTGCGCCGACGAAGGTCCGGTGCAGAGCGGTGTCGGGAAGCCCGGCGTAGATCGCCTCGGCCCGTGCGAAGGCCGCGCGTGCCCGCGCCGGCGCCGCCTGCTGCGTGACGCGGCCGAGCGCGAAATGCGCGAAGGCACGGCGATGGTCGCGCCAGCCCTCCGCCTCCGCGATGCGCACCGCCTGCGCGGCGGCGGCCCGGCGCTCCGCCCGGCCGGCCCCGGGGCCGAGCGCGGTACGGATCGCCTCGACCCAGTCCGCAGGGGTGGGCGGCAGGGGCCGCGGGGCCACGCGCTCGCCCGCCGGGTTCAGCCGTGCGAGCAGCGCGGGCAGCCGCGCCGCCACCTCGCCGCGCGACATGCCGTTGGCGAGCTCCGGCGCGTAGTGCGCGCGCAGGATCAGCATGTCGAAGCCGGTCAGCACCGCGTGGATGTTGTCGTCGTTGAAGACGCTGTCGGGCAGGCGGTAGAGGTCGTTCAGCGGCCCGAGCGCCTGCGCGAGTTCCTCGTGCAGACAGTCGCGCGCCTCCTGCGGGCTGGCGTCGCCGGGCACGAAGATCGCCACGCGCGCGCGCCGGTCGAGGTCGGCCCAGCTTTTCAGTCCCGATCGCCGCGCCGCGAGATACTCCGACAGGCTCGACACCTCGGGCACCACGAAACAGGCGGCCTCGGGCAGGACGCTGCGGATGCGCGCGCGCGGCACCGCCTCGACGGTGATCGCGGCGCGCCCGCCCGACACGCGGCGGATATCGAGCCCGGCCTCGCCGCGCAGCCGTGCAAGCAGCCGGTCGAGATCGCCCGAGAGACCCGGCCCGGGGCGGCCGGTGAGCCGCAGGGTGACCGGCTCCTCGAAACGGGTCAGCGCGGGCAGCGTCTCGCCGCTTTCGAGGCGGAAGGCGAGGTCGAGGAAATCCCGCGCGATGTCGGCATTGGCGCGTGCGGCGGGCACCCCGGCCCGGCCGGGAAAGCCGCGCGCCGCCGGTAGCGGCGCCGCGTCGGTGGCCAGACGCTGCGTGGTCGGGGCCGGCGCGGGGGCGCAGCCCGCCAGACCGGCGAGCAGCGCCAGCGCCGTGCAGAGCCGCGCCGCATCGGCCCGCGGGTTTTTCGTACGACAAACCCGCGGGCGGCACCCCGCGCCGCATCGGCGATTTTTCGTACGAAAAATCGCCACGCTACCTTTGGCGCCGCGCCATGAAGGCGAGGCGTTCGAAAAGGTGCACGTCCTGTTCGTTCTTCAGGAGCGCGCCGTGCAGCTTCGGCAGCGCGCTCGCGCCGTCGCGCTTCAGGTCCTCGGGCGAGAGATCCTCCGCGAGCAGGAGCTTCAGCCAGTCGAGCACCTCCGAGGTGGAGGGCTTCTTCTTCAGCCCCTGCTGCTCGCGCAGCTCGTAGAACTGCGTCAGCGCGGTGGCGAGAAGATCCTGCCTGATGCCGGGGAAATGCACCTCGACGATGCGCTTCATCGTCTCCGGATCGGGAAAGCGGATGTAGTGGAAGAAGCAGCGCCGCAGGAAGGCGTCGGGCAGCTCCTTCTCGTTGTTGGAGGTGATGATGACGATGGGGCGGCGCTCGGCGCGCACCGTCTCGCCGGTCTCGTAGACGAAGAACTCCATCCGGTCGAGTTCCTGCAGCAGGTCGTTCGGGAACTCGATGTCCGCCTTGTCGATCTCGTCGATCAGCAGGACGGTCTTCGTCGCGGAGGTGAAGGCCTCCCAGAGCTTGCCCTTGCGGATGTAGTTGCGCACGTCGTTGACGCGGTCGTCGCCGAGCTGGCTGTCGCGCAGGCGGCTGACGGCGTCGTATTCGTAAAGCCCCTGCTGCGCCCGGGTCGTGGACTTGATCGACCACTCGATGATCGGCAGCCCGAGCGCCCCGGAGACCTGTCGCGCGAGTTCGGTCTTGCCGGTCCCGGGCTCGCCCTTGACCAGAAGCGGGCGCTCCAGCGTTACCGCGGCGTTCACGGCCACCGTCAGATCCTCGGTCGCGACGTAGCTCTCGGTGCCGGTGAATCGCATTGGGTCCTCTTGCGCTGGAACGGGTGCAGCGCAGGGTAACATCCGGGGCGGTCACGGCAACGGCTTTCGCCGCGCCGCGGCGCGGCCGGCGGGCGCTGCGCGAATCCTGCCCGCCCAGGCCGGGATCGCCGTCTCGACGACCGTGCAAGCGATTTCGTTGCGTGACATCAAGCCTGTGTTCGGCTAAGCGATCCCCGGGGGTGGCCGGATCAGCGCGATGCACGACAATCAGATTCAGCTCGATCCCGGTCCCGAAAAGGGGAACACGATGAAAGCCGAGACCTTTCTGCCGGAAGACTATCGTCCCGCCGAAGACGAGCCTTTCATGAACGAGCGCCAGCTCGAGTATTTCCGCCGCAAGCTGCTCGCGTGGAAGTCCGAGCTTCTCGCGGAGAGCAAGGAGACCCTCGAGGGGCTGCAGGACAGCAGTCGCAATATCCCCGATGTCGCCGACCGTGCGAGCGAGGAGACCGATCGCGCGATCGAGCTGCGCACCCGCGACCGCCAGCGCAAGCTCGTGGCCAAGATCGACTCCGCGCTCCGCCGCATCGAGGAGGGCGAATACGGCTATTGCGAGGTGACGGGCGACCCGATCAGCCTGAAGCGGCTCGACGCGCGCCCGATCGCGACGATGAGCCTCGAGGCGCAGGAAAAGCACGAGCGCCGGGAGCGCGTCCACCGCGACGAGTGACGCTGCGCGGCGCGCGGGTCAGGACGGGCGCCGGGCCGGGGGCTCCGGCGCCTGTCTGCCTTCGGGGAGAACGGATGCGTCTCGACGGTTTCGAGGTTTTCGTCGTGGGGGGCGGCGTCGGCGGGCTGGCCGCGGCGCTGGCGCTGCGCGGGCGCGGCGCCTCGGTGACGCTGCTCGAACAGTCCGCCGAGATCGCCGAGGTCGGTGCCGGCCTGCAGATCAGTCCCAACGGGGTCGCCGTGCTCGACGCCCTCGGCCTCGGCGCGGAGATCGCGGCGCGCGGGGTCGCCGCCCGGGCCGTGAGCCTGCGCCGCCATCAGGACGGGGCGGAGGTGACGCGCATGGACCTCGGCCGCCTCGCGCCCGACCGGCGATATCTTTTCCTGCACAGGGCCGACCTGATCGACGTGCTCGCCGAGGGCGCGCGGGCCGCCGGCGTGCGGCTGCGCCTTCTCCAGCAGGTGACCGGGATCGAGGAGGGGCCCCGCCCCGCGGTGGTCACTGCACAGGGCGTCAGGAGCGACGCCGACCTCGTCGTCGGCGCGGACGGTGTGCGCTCGCGGCTGCGCGGGCATCTGAACGGGGCGGCGCCGCCCCGTTTCACCGGCCAGGTCGCCTGGCGGGCGCTGGTGCCCGGCCCGGCGGACCACCCGCCGGAGGCATGGGTGCACATGGGGCCGGGCCGCCACCTCGTCAGCTATCCGCTGCGCGGCGGTGCGCTCGTCAATCTCGTGGCGGTCGAGGAACGCCGCAGCTGGGCCGAGGAGGGCTGGCATCACCGCGACCATCCGGACAACCTGCGGGCGGCCTTCGCGGCGTTCGGCGGCGCGGTGCCGGGCCTGCTCGCAGCGGTGGAGGACGTGCACCTCTGGGGCCTCTTCCGCCACCCGGTGGCGACGCGCTGGCACGGGGACGGGGTGGCGATCCTCGGGGATGCGGCGCATCCCACGCTGCCCTTCCTCGCGCAGGGCGCCAACCTCGCGCTGGAGGACGCCTGGGTGCTGGCCGATGCGCTGGCAGGCGCCGAAACGCGGGAGGCGGGCCTTGCCGCCTACCAGGCCCGCCGCCGGGCACGCGCGGCGCGGACCGTCGCGGCGGCAAGCCGCAACGCGTGGAAATACCACCTGCGGCCCGGGCCGATCCGCCTCGCGGGACATGCGGCGCTGGGCCTCGCGGGACGCTTCGCGCCGGGGGCGCTTCTGGCGGGCTTCGACTGGCTCTACGGCCACGACGTGACCCGGGAGGCATAGCCGGCCCCGGCCCTTCTTCTTGGCGGAAATATCCTCGGGGGGTGAGGCGCGGGACGCGCCGAGGGGGGCAGACAGCCCCCCTTGTCCACGGGCGCCGCGTGGCGATCCGCCCGGGTCCGGTGACGTGGCCGCGCCACGCCACGCCGCTGCGCTCAGGCGTCGAGGTCGATCCAGACGGGGACGTGGTCGGAGGGCTTCTCGCGCCCGCGCAGCGCCGCCTCGATGCCGGCCCCGGTCAGCCGGTCGGCCGCCTCGGGCGACAGCAGGTGATGGTCGATGCGGATGCCGTTGTTCCGGCCCCAGGCGTTGCCCTGGTAGTCCCAGAAGGAATAGTGCCCGCCCCCCTGCACCCGCGCGCGGAACGCCTCGGTGTAGCCGAGGTGCAGGAGCCGCCGGAAGGCCGCGCGCGTCTCGGGCAGGGCGAGGGCGTCGTCTTTCCACGCCTCGGGCTTCGCGGCGTCCTCGTCCTGCGGGATCACGTTGTAGTCGCCGCCGAGCACCACCGGCTCCTCGAGCGTCAGAAGCTCGGCCGCGCGGGTCTTCATCCGCTCCATCCAGGCGAGCTTGTAGTCGTATTTCGGCCCCGGCGCCGGGTTGCCGTTGGGCAGGTAGAGGCTCGCCACGCGCACGGCTGCCGTCTCGCCGATGACCGTGCCCTCGATCCAGCGCGCCTGATCGTCGCTCTCGTCGCCGGGCAGGCCGCGGCGCAGGTCCTCGAGCGGCAGGCGCGAGAGGATCGCGACCCCGTTGAAGCTCTTCTGCCCGTGGGTTTCCACCCGGTAGCCGCGGTCCTCGAAAAGCTCGCGCGGGAAGCTCTCGTCCTGCGACTTGAGCTCCTGCAGGAGCACGACCTCCGGCCCCGCCTCGTCGAGCCAGTCGCAGAGCGCGGGATGGCGCGCCTTGATGCCGTTGATGTTGAAGGTGGCGATCCGCATGGCTCAGGCCCCTCCGCTGTTGGACGCGCCGTCGCGCCACCGGTTGACGATGGGATAGCGCCGGTCGAGCCAGAAGGCGCGCTTCGAGAGCCGCGTGCCCGGCGCCGACTGGAAGCGCTTGTATTCGCTGACGTAGATCAGGTGCTCGATCCGCGCCGCCTCGGCCCGGTCGAAGCCGGCGGCGACGCAGTCCTCGATGGAGCCGTCGCGGTCCACGAGGATCTCGAGAAGCGCGTCGAGCCGGTCGTAATCGGGCAGCGAGTCGCTGTCGCGCTGGTCGGCGCGCAACTCGGCCGAGGGCGGCTTGGAGATGATGCGCTCGGGGATGACGGCGCCCGCGGGCCCCTTCATCCAGTCGCGGTGATTGTCGTTGCGCCAGCGCGCGGCGGCGAAGACGCGGGTCTTGTAGAGATCCTTGAGCGGGTTGTAGCCGCCCGACATGTCGCCGTAGATCGTGGCGTAGCCCACCGCCACCTCGGACTTGTTGCCGGTGGTGAGCAGCATCTCCCCGAACTTGTTCGAGAGCGCCATCAGCAGGAGCCCGCGCAGGCGCGACTGCAGGTTCTCCTCGGTGACGTCGGGCGGCAGGTCGCCGAAGAGCGGCGCGAGCGCCTCGGTCACCGCGGCGCGCGGGCCGGAAATCGGCAACTCGTCGAGCCGCGTGCCGAGCCGCTTCGCCACGCCGGCCGCATCCTCCAGCGAGTCCGGCGCGGTGTATTCCGACGGCAGCATCACGCAGCGCAGGTTCTCCGGCCCGAGCGCATCGGCGGCCACGGCGGCGACCATCGCGCTGTCGATGCCGCCCGAGAGACCGAGGAGCGCCTTTTCGAAGCCGGACTTGCGCATGTAGTCCCGGAGCGAGACCACCATCGCGTGATAATCCTGTTCGAGCGCGTCGGGGACATGCGCCCGGTCGCCCGGCACCGCGCGCCAGCCCGCCGGCCCGCGCTCGAAATCGACGTGGGCGAGCGCCTCCTGCATCACCGGAAGCTGCACCACGAGCTCGCCGCCGGGGTTGAGCACGAAGCTCGCGCCGTCGAAGACCTGATCGTCCTGGCCGCCGACCATGTTGAGGTAGACGAGCGGCAGTTCCGTCTCGACCACGCGGGCGACCATGTGGTTGAGGCGTACCTCCATCTTGTCGCGGTAGTAGGGCGAGCCGTTGGGCACCAGCAGCATCTCGGCACCCGTCTCGGCCTGCGTCTCGGCCACGTCGGGAAACCAGGCGTCCTCGCAGACCGGCGTGCCGATGCGGATGGGGCCCACCGCATAGGGCCCGGAGACGGGCCCGGGGTCGAAGGTGCGCTTCTCGTCGAAGACGAGGTAGTTCGGCAGGTGGTGCTTGAGCATCACCGCCGCCACGCGACCCTCCTTCAGCACGAACCACGCGTTGTGCAGTTGCGTCCCCTCGCGCCAGAGCCCGCCGATGCCGAGCGCCGGGCCGTCGGCACAGTCCCGTGCGAGCGCCTCGATCTCGCGCATCGCGGCGGCCTGAAAGGCCGGGCGCAGAACGAGGTCCTGAGGGTTGTAGCCGACGAGGAACATCTCGGGCAGCGCGACCATGTCCGCGCCGGCCGTGCGCCCCTGCGCCCAGGCCTCGCGCGCGCGGCTGGCATTGCCGGCGAGGTCGCCCATCACGGGGTCGTACTGCGCGAGCGTGAGGCGAAAGCGGTCGGTCATCGCGGTGCGGGGCTCCTGCAACTCGCGCCCCATCTAGCAGATCGACCGGCGAGGGAAAGCGGCTCGCCGTGAAAGGCGTTGTCTCGGCCCGGGCGCTCGATTACGCTCGCACGCAGGGCAGAACCATGCGCGCAGAGCGGAATCCGATCATGAAAGAGACGATCAGGCGCCTCCCGGCGCTCGTGGCGGGCGTGGTCCTGTCAGCGGGCCTCGCCGCGGCACAGGAGGAGGACGCGGCCGGGGACGACGTCAGAAGCAAGGAATACGACGACGGCGGGGTCTACGAGGGCACCTTCCGCGACGGGCTGCAGCACGGGCAGGG
>NZ_JAWLFS010000325.1:0-2581 GCF_041685465.1 Rhodosalinus sp.
CCGAGAAGGTGAAAGGGCCGCGGGAAGCCCTGCGCCTCCGCGACCTCGAGCATCGCGGTCACGTCGTGCTGGTAGTCGGCGAAGGCGCGGACGTGCCCGAGGAAGGGCGCCTCGGGCGCCCGGTCGGCCATGCCCTGCCCGCGCCAGTCCACGGCGAGCACCGCAAGGCCCGCGGCGAGGAAATCGCGCGCCGGGCGCCCGTACTTCTCGATGTATTCGGTGCGGCCCGGGAAAAGGAGCACCGTGCCCTCGGCCCTCCCGGGCCGCCAGCCCCCGACCCGGAGGCGCACGCCATCCGACGCGCGCACCCACCACGCCGCCCCCGGCGGCGCGTCGGTCATCTCGTCCAGAAGGGGCGCCGGCGTCATCGCCCGCGCGTCACGACAGCGCGCCGGCGAGCTTCATCGCCTGGGCCATGTCGCCGTCCACCGAGAGCTTGCCCGTCATGAAGGCCGAGGTCGGGTTGAGGTCGCCGTCGAGGATCGCCTCGAAGGTTTCCTGATCGGCGGTCAGCGTCACTTCCGCCGGGTCGTCGGAGACCCGCGCCCCCTGCGGATCGAGCAGGATCGTGCCCTCGCCCTCGATCACGAACCTCACGGAGCCATCGAAGCTGCCGCCGACTTTCTCGTTGATGGCCGAAACGGCCTTCTCCATCATGCTCATGTGTCGTCCTCCGGCTGATGCATCGCGTGGCTGGAAATATCGCAGAGCTGCGTTACCTTCGGTAGTGTCATGAAACACCTTCACACCGCAATCAGACGCCACGTCACGACGGCGTTGCTCATCGTGACGATGCCGTTCGGCGCCGCCGCGGCGGACGACGGTCGCGTCGACGCGCTCTTCGCCGAGCTGCAGGAGGCCGAGGGCCGCGAGGCGACGCGCCTCGCCCGACAGATTCGCGCCGAGTGGTCGAAGTCCGGCTCGGCGGCGATGGATCTGCTCCTCGGCCGGGGCAAGGATGCGATCGAGGCGAACGAGGTCGACAAGGCGATCGAGCATCTCACCGCGCTCGTCGATCATGCGCCCGACTTCGCCGAAGGCTGGGCAGCGCGCGGCCTCGCCTTCTACCGGCAGGGGGAATACATGCTGGCCCTCGCCGACCTGGAGCGTGCGCTCGCCCTCGAGCCGCGCCATTTCGGCGCGCTTCAGGGCGTCGGCGCCGTGATGCAGCAGCTCGACCGCCCCAGGCTCGCCTGGCGCGCCTACGAAGAGGTTCTTGCGCTCTACCCGGAAAACGCCCAAGTCCAGGACGCGATGGAGCCGCTGGAACCCGAGGTGCTCGGGCGCGAGCTCTGAACCGCGCCGCGCGCGGGGCCGAACCGGACAAGGGGGGCACATGTCGAGCGAGGGCAGGGTCGTCGCGGTCCTCGGGCCCACCAATACCGGCAAGACGCATTACGCCATCGAACGGATGCTGGGCCATCGGACGGGGGTGATCGGCCTGCCGCTCCGGTTGCTCGCGCGCGAGGTCTACGACCGGATCGTGGCGGCGCGCGGTCCCTCGGTGGTCGCGCTTCTGACCGGAGAGGAGCGCATCGTGCCGCCCCGGACGCAGTACTGGGTCTGCACGGTCGAGGCGATGCCGGAGGGCATGGGCGCCGATTTCGTCGCCATCGACGAGATCCAGCTCTGCGCCGATCCGGACCGGGGCCACGTCTTCACCGACCGGCTGCTGCGGCTCCGCGGCCAGCACGAGACGTTGTTCATGGGGGCGGACACCATGCGCGGGCCGATCCGTGCGCTGGTGCCCGAGGCGCAGTTCCTCGGACGCGACCGCATGTCCGAGCTCGCCTGGACCGGCCAGCGCAAGATCAGCCGGATGCGCCCGCGCTCGGCGATCGTCGCCTTCTCGGTCGAGAGCGTCTACGCCATCGCCGAGCTGATTCGCCGGCAGAAGGGCGGCGCGGCGGTGGTCATGGGCGCGCTCAGCCCCCGCACGCGCAACGCGCAGGTGGACCTCTATCAGAACGGCGACGTGGATTACCTCGTCGCCACCGACGCGATCGGCATGGGGCTCAACCTCGACATCGATCACGTCGCCTTCGCGGGGCTGCGCAAGTTCGACGGGCGCAAGATGCGCCAGCTCGCGCCGAACGAACTCGGCCAGATCGCGGGGCGCGCCGGGCGCGGCATGTCGAACGGGAGCTTCGGCACCACGGGCGAGTCGCCGCCCATCGACGAGGAAGTGGCCGAGGCGATCGCCAATCACCGTTTCGCGCCCGTCTCGCGGCTGCAATGGCGCAACGCGCGCCTCGCCTTCGGCTCGCCCGAGGCGCTGATCGCCTCGCTGGAGGAGGCGCCGCCCGCGCCGCTCCTGACCCGCGGGCGGGAGGCCGACGACCTGCGCGCGCTCAGGATGCTGTCGGCCGAGCCGGAGGTCCGCGCGCGCGCCGCGGACGGGCGGGCGGTGCGCCTGCTCTGGGACGTCTGCCGCATCCCCGACTTCCGGGGCATCAGCCACGCCGAGCACGCCGAGATGCTCGAGACGATCTTCACCCACCTGCACGACCGCGGCCGCGTGCCCGAGGACTGGATCGCGAAGCAGGTCGCGCGCATCGACCGGACGGAGGGCGACATCGAC
>NZ_JAWLFS010000095.1:0-10575 GCF_041685465.1 Rhodosalinus sp.
GCGTTCTACCTGTTCTGACGGCGAGGGCAAGGGCGAATCCCGGCACGGAGGGCGGCCATGCCGCGGCGTCTCAGTGCCGCGGCCGCGGCGCGTCCGCGCGGCGGGCGTGCAGCGCGGCGAGCGCGTCGAGATGAGGCTGCATGGCGCGGGCCGCGCCGGGCCGGAGGCCGCGCAGCCGGGCGAGGGTGCCCAGCGGGCCGGGCGCGGCCTCGAGTGCCCCGTCCTCCGGGTCGGGCGGGACGTCGGTGCGCAGCGGCACCGGCCGCCGCGGCGCGTGGACGGGTGGCGCCGGTGGTATGCGGCGCGGGGCCGGCACGCCAGCGCTGACGGGCGACTCGGCGAAGAGCTCGGCCTGGCGGGGCGGCGCCTCGGGGGCGGCCCCCGCGTCGGTTGTGCCCGGGGCGGCGTCTGCAGTCGGCGCGTCGGACAGCGGGCCGCCGGGAGGCGCGGAGGATTGGGGCGCCCCTGCCTCGGAGGCGCTGGCCGGCGCGGGTGGCGGCGTGTCCAAGGCGGACTCCCGGGCAGGCTCTGCGCCGCCCGCCGCCGCGGGGTCGGCGCCCCCCTTGGAGGCGGGGGCGTCGGCGGGCCGGGCGGTCTCTTGCGCCGGGGCCGGAGGTGTGCCTGCGCCGTCCTCGGGCAGTGTGCCGTCCTCGGGCACTGTGGTGTCCGCCGTCGGTGCGTCTGCGCCGTTCTCCACCATGGCCGCGGAGGCGTCTGCGGTGTCGGGCGATTGCACCCCGGCCGCGTCGTCCGTGCCGGTGGGGGCGTCCGTGGCCTCCCCGTCGCACGGCGCCTCCGCGGGAGCGTCGTAAGACGCGGGCGCGGGCGCCACGCGGGCGGCGAACGGCAGGATTTCGGCCCCCGGCGTCTCGGCCGCGCCCTCCAGATCCGCACCGTCCTCGAGAGGGGGCGACAGCGCCGCGACGTGCCGCACGCCCTGTTCGCGCAGAACCTTCTGCACGCCCTTGATGGTCATGCCCTCGTCGTGCAGCAGCCGCTTGATGCCGCCGATGAGCGCCATGTCCGAAGGCCGGTAGTAGCGGCGCCCGCCCGCGCGCTTGATCGGCTTGATCTGCGGGAACTTGCTTTCCCAGAAACGCAGGACATGCGCCGGCGTCTCGAGCCAGGCGGCCACCTCGCTGATCGTGCGGAAGGCATCGGGCGATTTATCGGCCATGCGTGGCCCCGGCGCTCAGCGCCGGTTCCCTTCCGCGACCCGCTCCTTCATCAGGTGGGACGGCCGGAAGGTCAGCACCCGGCGGGGATGGATCGGCACCTCCTCGCCCGTCTTGGGGTTGCGGCCGACGCGCGCGGCCTTCTGGCGGACGCTGAAGGTGCCGAAGGACGAGATCTTGACCTGCTCCTCCTCGACCAGCGCGTCGGACATGTGCTCCAGCACGCTTTCGACGAGATCGGCGGATTCGTTGCGCGAAAGCCCCACTTCGCGGAACACCGCTTCGCTGAGATCCATGCGCGTCAGCGTCTTTCCCATGCCTATCCCCCCTGTGCCCTTTGGGTGACCTTAGAGCCAGGAGAAATTCCCTGTCAACGTCAGGGGTTTGCAGCCGGCGTCCGGCCGCCATCGGGCGTGTCACCAGCGCAGCACGACGGAGCCCCAGGCGAGCCCGCCGCCGATCGCCTCCGTCACGAGGAGGTCGCCGGGACGGATCTGACCGCGGGCCACCCCGACCGAGAGCGCGAGCGGGATGGACGCGGCGGAGGTGTTTCCGTGGTCCTGAACGGTGACAACGACGTTGTCCATCGGCATCTGCATCTTCCTCGCGGTGCCCTGGATGATGCGGATGTTGGCCTGATGCGGCACGATCCAGTCGACGTCGGTGCTGGTCACGCCGGCCTTGTCCATCGCCGCCTGCGCCGTCGCGGCGAGCTTGTCGATGGCGTGCCGGAAGACCTCGCGCCCTTCCATGCGCAGGTGTCCCACCCGCTCCGTCGAGACGCCGCCGTCGACGTAGAGGATGTCCTTGTGCCGCCCGTCGGAATGCAGGTCCGTGGCGAGGATGCCGCGGTCCTCGGCCGTGCCGGTGCCTTCGCCCGCCTCCAGCAGGAGCGCGCCCGCCCCGTCGCCGAAGAGGACGCAGGTCGCGCGGTCCGACCAGTCCATCAGCTTCGAGAAGGTTTCGGCACCGATGACGAGGATGCGCTCTGCCTGTCCGGAGGCGATCAGCGCCGAGGCGTTGGCGAGCGCGAAGACGAAGCCCGCGCAGACCGCCTGAATGTCGAAGGCGAAGCCGCGCGTCATGCCGAGCTCGGCCTGCACCATGGTCGCCGAGGACGGAAACGTCAGGTCGGCGGTGGAGGTGGCGAGGATGATCGCGTCGACGTCGTCCGGGGCACGGCCGGCCGCCGCGAGCGCGGCACGGGCCGCTTGCGTCGCCATCGCCGAGGTCGTCTCGCGCTCGTCGGCGAAGTGGCGCCGTTCGATCCCCGAGCGTGCGCGGATCCATTCGTCGGAGGTGTCGAGGAACGATTCGAAATGGCTGTTCTCGACGACCCGCTCGGGCAGGTAGTGCCCGACGCCGGTGACGATGGCGCGGCGTGTCATGCGTGCGTCCCGTTCTTCTGTCCCGGTGTCGGCGTCGGTGCCGCGGGCGGCGTCTCGGCGGTTCCGGCGATTCGCTGCGCGAGACGTTCGGAAAAGCCCGATTGCGCGAGCTGAAAGGCGAGCTTCACCGCCGCCGAGACGCCGGTGGCATCGGCCGCGCCGTGCGATTTCACCACCGTGCCGTTCAGGCCGAGAAAGACGCCGCCGTTGACGCGCCGGGGATCGATCCGTTTCTGGAGCCGCCGCAGCGATGTGTAGGCCAGGACAGAGGCGAGGCGCGACAGCGGCGTGTAGGCGAAGGCCTCGCGCAGGAGGTCCCCCACGAGCTTCGCGGTGCCCTCGCCGGTCTTGATCGCGATGTTGCCGGTGAAGCCGTCGGTCACGATGACGTCGGCCCGGTCGCCGGGAATGTCGCCGCCTTCCACGAAGCCGACGAAGTCGTAATGCGCTTGCTCGGCGTGTGCGGCGATCAGCGCGTGCGCGGCGTGGAGTTCCGCGCGGCCCTTGTGCTCCTCGGTGCCGACGTTGAGGAGCCCGATCCGCGGGCGGTCGAGGTCGAGCCCGTTGCGCGCGTAGGAGGCGCCCATCAGGGCGTATTGCAGGAGGTCCTGCGCATCGGCGCGGATGTCCGCGCCCACGTCGAGCATCACGTTGAAGCCGTGCGGGTTGCGCGAGGGCCAGAGCACCGCGATGGCCGGGCGGCTCACGCCGGGAAGCTTGCGCAGCCGCACCATCGAGAGCGCCATGAGCGCGCCGGTGTTGCCGCAGCTCACGCAGACCGTCGCCTCGCCGTCGCGCACCGATTCGAGGGCGGACCACATCGAGGTGCCCTGCCCGTGACGCATCACCTGGCTGGGCTTGTCGGTCATCTGCACCACGCTCGCCGCGTCGCGCAGCTCGACCCGGTCGCGCAGGTGGCGCCTTTTCGCGACGAGACGCGCAAGCTGGTCCTCCGGCCCGTGCAGGAGGAAGCGGATGTCCGGATTTTTCCGCGCCGAACTGTCGAGCCCGGCGACCACGGCCGCCGGCCCGAGATCGCCGCCCATCGCATCGACGCTGATGACCGTGCCCACGCTGTCGACGGCGGGCCCTGCATCGCGATCCTCGGGGGCTGTCATGCGCGGGGCCCGTGCCGTGGGTGCCTCAGGCGGCGTCCTCGTCCAGATCGACCTCTTCGACCATCTCCACCACTTCGCGCTCGGCGTAATGGCCGCAGGAGGGGCAGACATGGTGCGGGCGCTTGAGTTCGCCGCAGTTGGTGCATTCATTGGGATTGGCGCCGGAGAGCGCATCATGCGCCCGCCGCTTGTTGCGGCGCGCCTTGGACACTTTGTTCTGTTGAACGGCCATGATCGGACCTCGGTTCGTTTCGGGGGCGGCCCCGCGCGCCGCGGCGCAGGCAGACGGCGTTTCGCGGCACATAGGCGGGATGATCCCGCAAGGGCAAGCCCGAATTGGAGTGAGGCGCGGAAAATACAGTCATTCCGTCGCGGCGCAACCGCTTTTCCTCAGTCGTCGTCCTCCAGCCGGTCGCGCAGCGCGGCAAGGCCGGCGAAGGGCTTCGTCTCCTCCTCCGCGATGGGCGCGGCGCCGGGCGGCGTCGCGGTCCGCGCTTCCAGGGCCGCGCCCTCGGCGCGCGGGAAATCGGGAATCGCGAGCGACAGCGCCTCGGTCATCACCTCCGCAAGGTCCACCACCTCCGGCGCCGGCTCGGTCGTGTCGTCCTCGGGCATCTCCGTCTCGGAGCCGGCCGCCGGTGCGGGCATCTCGGCCACGTAGCGGCGCGTCACCGGCACGTCGATCCGCGTCGTCACCGGTTCCAGCGTGACCGCGCAGGGCTGGACGATCGTCGCGCCGAGATCGCCTTCGAGCCGCCAGTCGCCGCGGCCTTCGGGGTGGATCGCGCCGCTGAAGCGCAGCTTGGCCAGCTTGCTCAGGCCCAGCTGCCCGGCGAGCGCCTTGCGCGTCTCCCCGTCCGGCTGAAGCGCGAACTCGGTGGGCACGGCGCCCGGTAGCGCGGCAAGGCGGACGCGGTCGCTTCTGGATGCGGGATTGTCGCTCTGGCGGGCCATGTGGGCCGGGCTTCCTTTCTTGAACGGCTCGTGCAGTCTATGTAAGCGGTGAGGCGCGGTTTGAAAACCTGAGCGCGAGGGTCGCGATGCGGAGCAGGAACGGGGGTCGGAGTGCGGTGGCGCTACTGGCGGTGACGGCGACGCTCGCGGGTTGTTCCGCGCAGTATCGCGATCATGGATACGTGCCGCCGGCCGAGGACCTCGCGGCGATCGAGGTGGGGCGCGACACCCGCGAGAGCGTGCGCGAGACGATCGGCGCGCCGACCACCTCGGCGCTCGTGGACGAGCGCGGGTACTATTACGTCTCCAGCCGGATGCGCCACTTCGGCTGGCGCGCGCCCGAGGAGGTCTCGCGCGAGATCGTGGCGGTCAGCTTCGGCGACTCCGGTACCGTGACGAACGTCGAACGCTACGGGCTCGAGGACGGGATCGCCGTGCCGCTGGAACGGCGCGTGACCGAGTCGGGCGGCTCCGCCGGCTTCCTGCGCCAGCTTCTCAGCCGTCTCGGCGGCTTCTCGCCCGGCGCCTTCCTCGAGGACTGACCGCGCGGACCCGTCGCGCGCTTGTCCGCGTTTCCCGCCCGGTTTATCGTTGCGACAGGGCAGCAGGGTGCCGCCATGCATGTCATGGAGAAGGGACGCTACCGCGTGCGGCCGGCCGAGACGCCGGCCGATGTGGAGGCCGCGCAGCGGCTGCGCCACCGCGCCTTCGCCGCGGACCGCCCGGGCGCGCCGGCCCAAGGGCGCGACGCGGATGCATTCGATGGCCGCTGCACCCACGCGCTCGTCGAGGAGATCGCGACCGCGCGCGTCGTCTGCTGCTTTCGCCTGCTGCCGCTGCCGGGTGGCGCGCGCATCGGCGAAAGCTACTCGGCGCAATACTATGAACTCTCGCCCCTATCGGCGTTCGAGGGGCCGATCGTGGAGATGGGCCGCTTCTGCGTCGATCCGGAGATGACCGACCCGGACATCCTGCGTATCGCCTGGGCCGCGCTGACGCGTCATGTCGATGCGACCGGTGTGCAGCTCCTCTTCGGCTGCGCGTCCTTCAAGGGCACCGACGCGGCGGCCTATCTCGATGCCTTCGCCATGCTGAAGGAGCGCCACCTCGGTCCGAAACGGTGGCTGCCGCGGGTGAAGGCGCCCAAGGTCTTCCGTTTCGCCGCGCGTCTCCGGCGCAAACCGGACACGCGCCTCGCCATGCGGCGGATGCCGCCGCTTCTGAAAAGCTACCTGATGATGGGGGGCTGGGTGAGCGACCACGCCGTGGTCGACGACGAGATGGACACCCTGCATGTCTTCACCGGCGTCGAGGTTGGCGCGATCCCGCCCGCCCGCAAGCGCCTTCTGCGGGCCGTGGCCGAGTGAGCGGACGTTGACGCCGCGCCGCGCTCCGCTTAGCTCGCGCGCATGTCTGCACCGCTTCTCCAGCTTTCCGGGATCGAGCTCGGCTTCGGCGGCGCGCCGCTGTTCCGCGGCGTCGACCTTACCGTTCAGCAGGGCGACCGGCTCGCGCTCGTGGGGCGCAACGGCTCCGGCAAGTCCACGCTGATGAAGATCATGGCCGGGCTGACCGAGCCCGACGCCGGCCGCCGGACCCTGCCGCAGGGCGTCGTCGCCGGCTACCTTGAGCAGGACCCGCGGATGGAGGGCGCCGCCACCCTCGGCGACTACGCGGCCGAGGGCCTCGCTCCCGAGGAACGCTGGCGCGTCGAGCAGGCGGCCGAGGGGCTCGACGTGGCGCTCGACCGCGAGGTTGCGGCGGCCTCGGGCGGGGAGCGGCGGCGCGCCGCGCTCGCCAAGGTGCTCGCCGACGCGCCCGAGCTTCTGCTGCTCGACGAGCCGACGAACCACCTCGACATCGCCGCGATCCGCTGGCTCGAAGGGCGGCTGAAAGGCTGGAAGGGCGCGGTCGTCCTCATCAGCCACGACCGGGCGTTCCTTTCCGCGCTGTCGCGGGGCGTGCTCTGGCTCGACCGGGGCGTGGTGCGGCGTGCCGGGATCGGCTTCGACCGCTTCGAGGCCTGGCGCGAGAAGGTCTGGGAGGAGGAAGATCAGGCGCTCCACAAGATGGATCGCAAGATCCGCGCCGAATCGCACTGGGCGGTCGAGGGGATCAGCGCCCGGCGCAAGCGCAACCAGGGCCGCCTCCGCGCGCTGAAGGCGATGCGCGCCGAGCGCGCCGCCATGATCGGGCGCGAGGGCACGGCGGCCATGGCGCTCGAGTCGGGGCCGAAGTCCGGCCGGCTCGTGATCGAGGCCGAGGGCATCTCCAAGGCCTACGGCGAGCGCATGATCCTGCGGCCTTTCTCGCTCCGCGTGCTGCGCGGCGACCGGGTGGCCTTCGTCGGGCCGAACGGGGCCGGCAAGACAACGCTTCTCAAGATGCTGATGGGCGAGGTCGCGCCGGATACGGGCCACGTGCGCCACGGCACGAACCTCGTGCCGGCGGTCTTCGACCAGGCGCGCGCGCAGCTCGACCCGGACGCCTCGCTCTGGGAGAACCTGACCGGCGATCCGGCGCTGCGCGTCAGCGGCGAGGCCGATCAGCTCATGGTGCGCGGCACGCCGCGCCACGTCGTGGGGTACCTCAAGGATTTCCTTTTCGACGACGCGCAGGCGCGCGCGCCGGTGCGCTCCCTCTCGGGCGGGGAGCGGGCGCGGCTTCTCCTCGCGCGGCTCATGGCGCGGGAGAGCAACCTGCTCGTGCTCGACGAGCCGACCAACGACCTCGACATCGAGACGCTGGACCTCCTGCAGGAGTTGCTCGACGGCTATGAGGGCACGGTCCTGCTGGTCAGCCACGACCGCGATTTCCTCGACCGGGTGGCCACCACCACCGTCGCGCTGGAGGGCGAAGGCCGCGCGACCGTCTATGCCGGCGGCTGGAGTGATTTCGTCGCGCAGCGCGGCGGTGATCCGTTTTCCGGCGCACCGTCAACGACATCCGAGGCGAAGTCCACGCAACGCGCGAAGGGCGGTGGCAATGGGGGCGGGGCCGCCGCGAAACAGGACGGCGGGGCCGAACCCGCCCGCCTCAGCTTCACCGAGAAGCACCGGCTCGACGCGCTCCCGGACGAGATCGCGCGGCTGGAGGCGGAGATCGCCAAGCTCGAGACGCTGCTCGCCGACCCGGAGCTCTACACCCGCGAGCCGGTGAAGTTCCGCAAGGCGACCGAAGCGCTCGCCGAGCGGCAGGGAAAGCTCTCTGCGGCGGAAGAGGAATGGCTCACCCTCGCCGAGAAGGCGGAGGCCTAGCGCGGGAGCCTGAACCGGCTCGCCACGGCGAGGATCGCAACCGTCAGCCCGATGCGGAAAAGGTGATGCGCGGTCACGATCGCCGGGCTCGCGCCGAGGCTCAGCGCGACGAGCGACATCTCGGTCACGCCGCCGGGCGCGAAGCTGATCAGAAGGACGTCGAGCGGCTTGCCCGTGACCCCGGAGAGGAGCGCCGCCGCGCCGCCCGCCATCGCCAGCATCAGCCCCACCGACACCGCGCCGAGGCCCGCGGCGCGCCCGAGCATCGCGCCCGTCACGCCGAGAAAGCGCGCGCCGAGGCTCGCGCCCACCACGACCTGCGCGGCGATGATCAGCCAGCCGGGCAGCGTGACGGGGCCGAGGCCCGAGACGCTGAGCGCCGCCGCGGCGAGGAGCGGCCCCAGAAGCTGGCCCGCCGGCAGGCCCAGCCGCGGCCCGGCGAGGCCGCCGACAAGACCGGCGGCGAGCGTCAGCGCCAGACCTGCGGCCGTCACCGGCCCGCCCACGGCCCCGGTGACGCCCGCGGCGCTGCCCACCGGTGCGCCCTCGATCAGGGTGATGCCGACGGGCAGCAGCGTGATGACGAGGATGATCCGCAGGAACTGTTGCAGGGTGAGCAGCCGGATATCCGCGCCCGCCGCCTCGCCCAGCGCGATCGCCTCGTGCAGCCCGCCCGGTGTCGCGCAGTAGAAGGCCGTCGCGCGGTCGTAGCCGCCCAGACGGCGGAAGACCGCGTAGCTCGCCGCGAAGGCCGCGAGCGTGAAGACGGCGAGCGCCGCGAGACTGAGCGCGAGGGCGGGCAGGCGCTCGGCGAGGTCCGGCGTCACCTGCGCGCCGATCATCAGCCCGATCACCGCGATGAAGACGCGCCGCAGGCCCTCCGGGTAACGGAAGCCCGCGGGCAGGCGGTGCCCGCCGATCCCGGCGATCGCGCCGCTTGCCGCGAGGCTGCCGAGAAGCCAGGGCAGGGGCATCCCGAGCGTCGCCGCCGCGGCACCCCCGGCGGCCCCGGCCGTGGTCAGGATGAGCGCGGCGCGCGCGGTCGGGAGGAGTGCGGAGAGAGCCATGCGAGGCGCAAGGCTTATCCCCGCCGCGCGGGCGGCGCAATCTCGCCCGCGGGCCATGGTGCGCTAGACTGCACGGCATGACCGCTCCTCTCTTCATCGGCTCGGGCATCTACCGCGGCTCCAGCTACGGCCCGCGCCATCCCCTGCGCGTGCCGCGGGTGCCCACGGTCATGGACCTCGCCCGCGCGCTCGGCTGGCTGCCCTCCGCGCGCTACCGCCCGAGCCCGCGCGCCAAGCCCGCCGCGCTCGCCGCCTTCCACGATCCGGCCTATCTCGCCGCGCTGGAGCGCGCGGAGCGCGAGCAGGGGGTGAGCGAGGCGGTGCGCGCGCGCCATGGTCTCGGCACGCTCTCGAACCCTGTCTTTCCCGAGATGTTCCGCCGCCCGGCGACGGCGGCCGGCGGCTCGATGCTCGCCGCCGAGATCGCGGCGGCGGGGGGGCGCGTCTTCAATCCGGGCGGCGGGACGCACCACGGGTTCGCGGACCGGGCGGCGGGGTTCTGCTACCTGAACGACCCGGTGCTCGCGCTCTTGCGGCTCAGGGCGCTGGGCCTCGAGCGGATCGCCTACGTCGACATCGACGCGCATCACGCCGACGGGGTCGAGGCGGCCTTGGCAGGCGTCGAGGGGATGCTCCTGATCTCGACACACGAGGAACGCCGCTGGCCCTTCACCGGGGCGCTGGAGGATCGCGCAGGCGGCGTCGCGCTCAACCTGCCGCTGCCGCGCGGCACGCACGACGGGGATTTCGCCCGCGTGCTCGAGGAGCTCATCCTGCCGGCGGTGGCGGCGCACCGGCCGCAGGCCATCGTGCTGCAATGCGGCGCGGACGCGGTGACGGAGGACCCGCTCTCCCGCCTCGGCTGGTCGAACACGAGCCACGCGGCGGCGGTGCGCGCGCTCGCGCCGATGGCGCCGGGCTTCGTGCTGCTGGGCGGGGGCGGCTACAACCCGTGGTCGGTGGCGCGCGCCTGGACGCGCGCCTGGGCCGCGCTCGCGGGCCACGAGGTGCCGGCGCGCCTGCCGCCCGCGGCCGAGGCGGTGCTGCGCGGGCTCACGTGGTCGCACCGGCTGGGCCGCGACGTGCCGGAGGCGTGGATGACGACGCTCGCCGACGTCCCGCGAGAGGGTCCGCCGACCGAGGATGTCGCCCCACGGCTGCGTCGCCTCGCGGATCGGCTGCGCGTCCGGGTGTGACGCGGAGGGCGCCGAGGACGGGGAGGACGCTGGAGCGGGTAGCGGGAATCGAACCCGCAATAACAGCTTGGGAAGCTGCTGTGATACCTTTTCACCATACCCGCAGCGCCTTCGTCAGATACGCCCGCAGCCGTCGACGGTCAAGCGGGCATCGTGCGCCTGTGCCCGCGCCCCCCGTCAGGCGCGGCGGCGCCTGCGCCGGCCGCCTTCCTCGCGGCTGCCGCCGGTGTTGAAGGCGACGCGGGGCAGGGGGGCGACCGCAGCGAGCTCCGGGAAGGGGTCCACCGCGTGCGGGATCGCGTTGGCGGCGACGAAGTGCTCCTGGAAGCGGGGCTCGATCGCCGTTTCGACCTTGACGATCTCGCGCACGCGCCGCTCGATCTCGGCCCGCGCGCCCCGGTTCAGAAGCGCGATGCGCGC
>NZ_JAWLFS010000326.1:0-2563 GCF_041685465.1 Rhodosalinus sp.
CGCCCGAGACGCTTCAGGCGCAGTTCGACGCGAGCCGCCGACGGCTCGGGATGGACCGGGTGGAGATCCTCTACCTCCACCGCTGGGACCCGGAGGCGCCGCTCGAGCGGACGATGGACTGGTTCGCCGAGACGCAGGCGGCGGGCAGGATCGCGCATATCGGCCTCTCGAACCTCGCCGCCTGGCAGGTGATGAAGGCACAGGCGCTCGCCGCCGCGCGCGGCACGCGGATCGACGTGATCCAGCCGATGTACAACCTCGTCAAGCGGCAGGCGGAGGTGGAGCTCCTGCCGATGTGCGCGGCCGAAGGCATCCTGCCGGTGCCCTACTCGCCCCTCGGCGGCGGGCTGCTGACGGGGAAATACGCGCGGGCCGGCGCCTCGGGCCGCCTGGCCCAGAACGACCGCTACGCGCGCCGCTACGGACCGCGCTGGATGCACGCGGCCGCCGCCGCGCTGACCGGGATCGCCGCGGAGCTCGGCACGCACCCGGCGACGCTCGCCGCGGCCTGGGTGGCTTCTCATCCCGCGCGGCCGGTGCCGATTCTCTCGGCGCGCTCGGCCGAGCAGCTCGCCCCCTCGCTGGAGGCGACCGCCTATCCGATGGACGACAGCCTGCGCGCGCGGCTCTCGGCGCTCACGCCCACGCCGCCGCCGGCCACCGACCGGCTGGAGGAACAGCAATGACCCGACGTCTCGACCTGCCCGACACCGCCTCCGTCGCCACGCCCGGCGACGGCGGCAGGCTCTGCGCGCCCTCGGCCGAGCGCAATGCCGGGCCGATCTGCGATCTCGTGTCGGCCCACGGCCCCGCGGAGGGCCGCGCGCTGGAGCTCGCCTCCGGCACGGGGCAGCACGCCGTGGCGCTCGCCCGTCATCTGCCCGGCCTCGACTGGCAGCCGAGCGAGCCCGACGCCGAGCGCCGCGCCTCGATCCGGGCCTGGGCGGCGGAGGCGGATCTGCCCAACCTGCGCGAACCGATGGAGATCGACGCCGCGCGTCCCGGCTGGGCGACGGAGTACGGGCCCTTCGACCTGATCCTGCTCGTCAATCTCTTCCACCTGATCCCCGAGGAGGACGCCCGCGCCATCGTGGCGGAGACCGCGCGCGCCCTCGCGCCCGGCGGCGCCTTCATCCTCTACGGCCCTTTCATGCGCGGCGGCGAGCTTACCTCCGAGGGCGACGCGCGCTTCCACGCGAGCCTCACGGCACAGGACCCGTCGATCGGTTACAAGGACGATTTCGACGTCACCGACTGGCTGCACGAGGCGGGCCTCAGCCTCGGCGCGCTGGTCGAGATGCCGGCCAACAACCTCGCCTTCGTGGCGCGCGCGCCGGGCTGAGCGGGCACCGGCCCTCGACGCGCTCGCGGGTCTGGGCATGAGCGCGGCACGGAGTGTCGCACCACCCACCTGACGTTACGTCCACCTGATCCGGATCAAGGTCGCCCCCGGAGGCCCGTGCTCTTTCGCCCGCGAAACGCAAGCGAGAGGGACAGGACATGGACTGGAAAAGCACGCTCGACTCGACGCGCGACGACCTGCGCGCGCTGAACAAGGCGATCCCCGAGACGGCGCGCGCCTTCGGCGGCCTCGGCAAGACGGTGAAGGAGAGCGGCGCGCTCGACTTCAAGACGAAGGAGTTCGTGGCGCTCGGCATCGCCGTGGCGACGAAGTGCGAATCCTGCATCGCCATCCACGTCGAGACGCTCATCAAGTGCGGCGCCACGCGCGACGAGGTCGCCGACGCGCTCGGCATGACGCTGCAGATGGGCGGCGGGCCGTCGATGATGTACGCGGCCAAGGCGCTGGCCTGCTACGACGCGCTCGCCGCGGAGGCCTGAGCGCCGGCGCCGCGGGGCGCTCCTGCGCCCCGCCGGGCATCGTCGCGGGCTTCTTTTCCGTGGCGACTTGTTCTGCCCCGCGGCGCAATCTACATGACCCATCATGGTCATTCGCCTGCCTTTCCTGTCACGTCACCCGGTCGTGGCCGTCGTCCGCATGACCGGCATGATCGGCGGGGGCGGGCGGGCCACGCTCGACGACCGCGCCATCGCGCCGGCGATCGAGCGGGCCTTCGCCCGAAAACCGGCCGCCGTCGCGCTCGAGATCAACTCGCCCGGCGGCTCGCCGGTGCAATCCTCGCTCATCGGCGCGCGCATCCGCCGGCTCGCCGACGAGACGAAGATCCCGGTGCACGCCTTCGTCGAGGACGTCGCGGCCTCCGGCGGCTACTGGATCGCGACGGCGGCGGACGACATCTGGGCCGACACGGGCTCGATCGTGGGCTCGATCGGCGTGATCTCTGCGAGCTTCGGCGCGCATGTCTTCCTCGCCCGACAGGGGCTGGAGCGGCGCGTCTACACCGCCGGCAAGTCCAAGACCCTGCTCGACCCCTTCGAACCGGAGAAGCCGGAGGACGTGGCGCGCATCCGCCGCCTTCTCGACCAGCTGCACGGCAGCTTCATCGAGCACGTCAAGACACGGCGGGGCGACCGTCTCGCCGACGAGCCGGACCTTTACACAGGCGAGATCTGGGTGGGACAGGCCGCGCAGGAGGTCGGG
>NZ_JAWLFS010000096.1:0-10544 GCF_041685465.1 Rhodosalinus sp.
TAGAAGAGGACGGTGATTTTCGGGTCTGCCATTGGTGATCGCTTCCTTGTTGGTGCTCGGTGCGGGGTAACCGCTTGAATCGGCGGCGGCCACGGGCGCACATGCGAGAGCCACTGTGCGGGCGCGCACGGAGCTTGCGTCCATGGGCGCCCCGCGCGATGGTCGCGGCCATGAGCCGCGCCCCTGACGTCGCCGAGATCGAGCGCCTCGCCCGCGGGGCGATCGCCGCCCTGCCGGAGGCGTTTCGCCCGGCGGCCGAGCAGGTGGCCCTGCGCGTCGAGGAATTCGCGCCCGGCTGGATGCTCGACGAGATGGGGATCGGCGACGCCTTCGAGCTCACCGGGCTCTACGAGGGGGTGCCGCTCACCGAGAAATCGGTGCTCGATCAGCCGCAGGGACCGGACACGATCTGGCTCTTCCGCCGACCGATCCTCGACGAATGGACCGACCGTGGCGACGTCTCGCTCGACGACCTCGTGCGGCATGTCGTCGTCCACGAGCTTGCCCATCATTTCGGCTGGTCCGACGCGGATATCGCGCGCATCGACCGGTGGTGGGAATAGCTCAGCCCTCGGCCGCCAGCGCCTCGATCCGCGCGACGAACTGCGCGGGCGAGAACGCGTCCTCGGCGGTGGCCCGCGCACCGGCCGCGAGCCGCGCCCGGTAAGGGGTGTCAGCGACGAGCTGGCCGAGCGCCGTCTCGAGCGCGCCGGACGCGCCCACGTCCACGCGCAGCCCGTCGCGCCCGTCGGTCAGATAGCCCGCGGCGCCCGCCCCGGTCGAGATCACCGGGACGGCACCGTAGGCCATCGCCTCGACCGGCCCGTGCCCGAGCGCGGCGTCCTCTACGGGCAGCACGCAGACATGCGCCTGCGCGTAGAGCGCGACACGCTCCGCGTGCGGGGGATCGCGGCGCAGGTCGATCCAGCTCTCGTCATCGGCGACCGCCTTGAGCCACGACAGATAGCGCGCGTCCGGTGCGCCGGCCGCCCCGGACGCGCAATCGGCGATCACGAGGCGCGCCCGCCCCGAACGGCCCGCGTCGCGCAGGGCATCGACCACGCGGTCGAGGTTGTCGCCCGGCACGCCCAGCGCACCGAGCGCGAGCACCGTGACCGGCGCGTCGGCCCGCCCGGGCATCACGCCCGGATCGCGCCTGACCGGCCAGGGCAGATAGCGTGCCTGCGGGTCCGGCGGCGCCGCCGGGTCGAGGCCCGGCACGGGGGTGACGCGGCGCCGAGGCAGTCCCGCAAGACCGCGGGCGAGACGCAGGCGCCATGCCGGGCGCTCCGTCAGCGGGATAAGGTCGTGCAGCCAGAGCGCCGCGAGCGCACGGCGCGCGCCGCGTGCGACATCCCGCGCCCGCGGCATGGCAGCGCTCAGCAACACGAGATCGGCCCCGGCGGAGGCCACCGCCGCCGCAACGGCATCGGGCGCCGGATCGGCGCCGAGCGCCACCGTCCGCACGCCCGCGACCTGGGGCGCTGCGGCAGCCGTCAGCAGCGTGGCCTCATGCCCGGCCTCCATCAGCGCGCGCGCGGCGAGCACGTGCCGCGCATCCGCCTCCGGCATCGCGAAGGCGACCGAGCGCCGCCCGGAGGCGAGCGTCATGCGAAAAACTCGTGGGGCCGCGACGCGCAGGGCGCACGCGGGTCAAATGTCGGCAGCATGGCGCGACGGTAGAAAGGAGCGCGCGGCCCGGCAACGCGGCACGGCCCGGACGCGCAAGACGGACCTTCAGCCGAAGCACCAGTGCAACAACCTGCGCCGACCCCGCGGCCCGGAGCGGGGAACACGGCCGGACGCCGCCACGTTAACCGCCACGAACGGGGTCTGCACCCGGCAAGGAAAGGATCACCGATGGCCCAGCGCCGCGGCGCCTTCGCGCGCCTGACCTCGCACATGAATCCGGTGGTCTTCTTCGGCTCGGCCGCGCTGGTGGTTGTGTTCGTGATCGCGGGCGGCGGCTTCACCGACACGACGGCAAGCGTCTTTCAGACGCTGCAGGAAAACATCACCCGCTTCTTCGGCTGGTATTACGTGCTTGTCGTCACCGGTGTGCTGGTGCTGACGCTCGCGATCCTCGCCTCGCCGGCGCGCAACGTGCGCATCGGGGGCCCGGAGGCGACGCCCGAGTTCCCGCGCCTCGGCTGGTTCGGGATGCTTTTCGCGGCCGGCATGGGGATCGGGCTCGTCTATTTCGGCGTCGCCGAACCGCTGTACCACTACGCCAGTCCGCTCGAGGCCGAGGCGGAATCGCTGCCGGCCGTCACCGAGGCGATGCGGATTTCCTATTTCCACTGGGGGCTGCACGCCTGGGGAATCTACATCATCCTCGCACTCGCCGTGGCCTACGCGCATTTCAACCGCGGCCTGCCGCTCGCGCCGCGCTCGGTGCTCGAGCCGCTGATCGGCGACAGGATCCGGGGACCGATCGGCGACGTCACCGACATCATCTGCACCGTGGGCACGCTCCTCGGCGTCGCGACGTCGCTCGGACTGGGCGCTGTGCAGATCAACGCCTCGCTGGCGAACTTCTTCGGATGGCCGGAAACGACGCTCGTGCAGATCGGGCTCATCGCGGCGATCACGGTGATCGCCACGATCTCGGTCGTGAGCGGCGTGAAGAACGGCGTGCAGATGCTGAGCCGGGTGAACCTCTGGCTCGTGCTGGGGCTGATGGCCTTCGTGCTGGCGGTGGGGCCGACGCTCTATGTGGTCGAGCTCTTCGTGACCGCGCTCGGCCACTACCTGCAGAACCTGCCGCAGATGAGCCTCTACCTCGATCCCGGTGCCGACAGCGAATGGCAGACCACATGGACCCTCTTCTACTGGGGCTGGTGGATCAGCTGGTCGCCCTTCGTCGGGATCTTCGTCGCGCGCATCTCCTACGGTCGAACGATCAAGGAGTTCATCCTCGGCGTGCTTCTCGTGCCGACGGCGCTCACCTTCCTCTGGTTCGCGATCTTCGGCGGCACGGCACTTTCGGCGCAGCGGGCCGGGAACGGCACCGACCTGCTCGCCGCGGTGAACGAGAACGAGGCCGCCTCGCTTCAGGCGATGCTGGGCACGCTGCCGCTGGCGCAGATCTCGACGGTCGTGGCAACGCTGGTGATCCTGATGTTCTTCGTCACCTCGTCGGACTCCGGGTCGCTGGTGGACGACATGGTGACCTCGGGCGGGGATCCCCACCCGCCGAAGGCGCAACGCGTCTTCTGGGCGCTCTCGGAGGGGGCCGTCGCGGCGACCCTGCTGATCCTCGGCGGGCTGAGTGCGATCCGAAACGCCGCGATCAGCCTCGGCCTGCCGATGTCGGTTCTGCTGATCGCCGCCGGCATCGCGCTCTGGCGGAACCTGCAGCAGGACCCGGCGGCGCGCGCGAAGCGCGGGCGCCCACGGGCGCAGGATCTGGAGACATCGCGCGAGCGCGGCGATAAAGGCGGGCGCGGCGGGCGCTGATCCGCCGCCTGCCGCCACGCGCCGTCACATGGCGAAGGAGGTGCCGCAGCCGCAGGAACTGGTGGCGTTCGGGTTCTCGATGGTGAAGCGCGCGCCGATCAACTCTTCGGTGAAGTCGATCACCGCGTTCTCGAGAAAGGGCAGAGACACCTCGTCGACGACCACCTTCTGCCCCTGCCCCTCGATCACCAGATCGTCGTCGGCAGGCGCGTCGAGCCGGATGTCGTACTGAAAGCCCGAACAGCCGCCGCCATCCACGGCGATGCGCAGCGCGTGACCCGCCTGGGCCGCGTCGATCTCCGCGAGGCGCGCGAAGGCGCGGTCGGTCACCTTCGGAGGAAGCTGCATGGTCTCGGTCCCCGTTCGTGTCTGTGGCCTCAGGTGGCAAAGATAAGCCCCGCGCCGGTCCCTCGCAAGCCGTCCCCCCTGCACCCGCGCGCCAAAGCCTGTATAGCGGGCCGCGAGACAGGCCGGCGAAGAGGGGCCCCGATGCGCGCAGCCTACGCGTCCGATCCCGAGACGAGCCGCGGGCGGCTCACGCCCGAGGAGGAGAGCGCCCTGCGCTCCGCCTTCCAGCGCGACCGCGACCGGATCATCCACGCCTCGGCCTTCCGGCGGCTCAAGCACAAGACGCAGGTCTTCGTCGAGCACGAGGGCGATTACTACCGCACGCGCCTCACACACACGCTGGAGGTGGCGCAGGTGGCGCGGACGATCGCGCGCGCGCTCGGGCTCGACTTCGACCTCGCCGAGGCGGTCGCGCTCGCCCACGATCTCGGGCACACGCCCTTCGGCCACACCGGCGAGGACGCGCTCGACGCGCTGATGGCGCCCTACGGCGGTTTCGACCACAACGCGCAGGCGATCCGCATCGTCACCCGGCTGGAGCGGCACTACGCGGGCTTCGACGGCCTCAACCTGACGTGGGAGACGCTGGAGGGCATCGCCAAGCACAACGGGCCGGTCGCCGGGCCGGAGCTGCCGCCCCTGCCCTACGCCCTCGCCGATTACGACGCGCGCCACGACCTGGAGCTCGCCACCCATTCGGGGCTCGAGGCGCAGGTCGCCGCGCTTTCGGACGACATCGCCTACAACCACCACGACCTGCACGACGGGCTGCGCGCGGACCTCTTCACCCTCGACGAGATCGCGGAGCTGCCGCTCGTCGCCGGCTGCGTGGCCGAGGTGGATCGGCGGTGGCCCGGGCTGGACAGCCACCGCCGCCGGCACGAGGCGCTGCGCCGCTTCTTCGGGATCCTCGTCGAGGACGTGGTCGCCGAAACCCGCGCCCGCCTCGCCGCGCTCGCGCCCGCGGCGGCCGCGGACATCCGCCATGCCGGGCGCATGATGGTGCGCTTCTCCGATCCCGTCCGCCGCGACATCCAGACGATCCGGCATTTCCTCTTCCACCGCATGTACCGCGCGCCGCGGGTGGTCGAGATGCGCGCCGCGGTCACGGACGTGGTGCGCGACCTCTTCCCGCGTTACATGAGCGACCCGGCACTCCTGCCCGCGCGCTGGCAGGCCGACATCGCCGCCGCCGAGGGCGAGACCGGGCTCGCCCGGATCGTCGCCGACTACATCGCCGGCATGACGGACCGCTTCGCGCTGCAGCAGCACGAGCGCCTCGTGGGCGGCGCGCGCCCGGCGCTGGCCGTGCCGCGCTAGCCCGCGCTGGCGCCCGGCCGGCCGGGCCGCTATGAGGCGGGCATGACGCTCCCCGCGCTTACCTTTTCCGAGGATCAGGCCGCCGCCTGGGACCGGCTCTCCGGCTTCCTCGGCGAGGCCGGCGTCGACCTCGCCGGCGGCGGGCTGGGCCCGCCCGGCAAGGCCTCGGGCCGCGTGCTCGCCGTGACGGGCAAGGCCGGCTCGGGCAAGACACTGCTCCTCGCCGAGCTCTTCCGCGCGCTCGACGCCGCCGGGGTCGAGACGATCTCCGCCGACTGGGAAGGCCGCAGGCGCCGCGACCGGCGCACCCTCGCCGTGCTCGCGCCCACGAACAAGGCCGCGAGCGTGCTGCGCCACCGCGGCGTGCCGGCGACGACGATCCACCGCATCCTCTATACCCCCGTCTACGACCCGCAATACGAGAAGATCGCCGACTGGCTCGCCGGCAGCGGCGCGCGGCCCGCGATCGAGGGGCTGAGCGAGGAGGCGCTCGACCGCGCCGCGGCCTTCTACGCGCGCCACGCCTCGATCCCCGGCGCGCTGATGACCGCGGGGCTCAAGGGCTCGGACTTCATCACCGGCTGGAAACGCCGCGACGAGCCGCTCGACGTGGGGCTCGTGGACGAGGCCTCGATGCTCGACGCGCGCCAGCTCGAGGACCTGCAGGAGATCTTCCCCGCCCTCGTTCTCTTCGGCGACCCCGCGCAGCTCGCCCCGGTCAACGCGCCGGGCGGCATGGTCTTCGACCAGCTGCCCGCGGAGCGCCGCCTCGCGCTCGGGCGCATCCACCGGCAGGCGGCCGACAACCCGATCCTCGATCTCGCCCACGCCCTCGCCGATCCCGACGTCGACTTCGCGGATTTCGAGGGGCTGGTGCGCGACGCCGCGGCGCGCGACGAGCGCGTCGTCTGGTCCGAGCGGGTCGAGGTGGACCTCATGGCGCGCAGCCCCGTGCTCGTCTGGCGCAACGCGACGCGCGTGCGCCTGATCGACGCCTTCCGCCGCGTCCACGCGGCGCCCGAGGACGGCCTCCTGCCCGGCGAGCCGCTCGTCTGCGACGGGATCGAACTGCCGCTCAAGCACCGCAAGCGCCGCCTCGACCTCGAGGCGCGGGGGCTCATCAAGGGCGCGCAGACGATCTGGCTCGGCCCCGGCAAGAAGCCCGGCTTCTCGCGGCTCCACGTCGTCGGCGCCGAGGACCCGCGCGTCTCCGCCGCCTCGATCGTCAAGATCGAGAAGCCGGGCGAGGAGGAACCCGTCATCCCCTTCGCCGCCGGCATGGGCGCGGTCTTCCTGCACGGCGCGGCGGTGACGATCCACAAGGCGCAGGGCAGCCAGTGGGACACGGTGCAGGTCTTCGCCCCCGACCTCTGGGCCGCCGCGCGCGCCGGGCGCACCGAGGCCGGCCAGCCCCTCTGGAAGCGCCTCGCCTACGTCGCCATCACCCGCGCCGAGGGCCGGCTGATCTGGGTCGTGCGGAACCGCCTCGCCCGGCCCTCGGCGCCGCTGGCGACCGACGATCTCGTCGCGCGACCTGCGCCGCTCGCGCTCGAGAGAGAGGCGTAGCGAAGGGGGGCTGTCTGCCCCCCTCTTGGCCTTCGGCCAATTCACCCCCCGAGAGTATTTGGACCAAGATGATGGACCGGCACCGGCCCCATCATCTTGGCGAAAATACTCCGGGGAGCGCGAGGGGCAGCGCCCCTCGCCGCCCTGCGGTTTCCGCCCGCGCAGGCATGCCGGCAACGCCCGGCGCCGGCCGCCCGCCTCCTTGCCGGCACCGCCCCGGGCTTGCGGCCGGCTGACGCGCGCGCCTCAGCTCACCCGGACGAGCGTCTTGCCGGTGTTGCCGCCCTCGAGCATCGCGAGGAAGGCCGCGGGCGCGGTCTCGAGGCCGTCCGCCACGTCCTCCAGGTAGCCGATCTCGCCCGCGGCGACCTTCGGCGCGACCTCCCGCAGGAAGTCGCCGAGGCGGTCCCAGTGGTCGGTGACGATAAAGCCGCGCACGGTCAACCGCTTGACGAGGATCGCGCGCCAGAGTGCCGGCAGGCGATCGGGGTGGCCCGCGTCGCCCGAATACCACGCGATGGCGCCGCAGAGCGGAATCCGCCCGAAATCGGCCATCAGCGGCAGCACGGCCTCGAGCACCTTGCCGCCGACGTTCTCGAAGTAGATGTCCACGCCGTCGGGCGCTTCCGCGGCGAGCGCCTTGCGCAGGCTGCGCGCATCCTCGTGCGCGCGGTGATCGAGGCAGGCGTCGAAGCCGAAGGTTTCGGTCGCGATGCGGCATTTCTCCGCGCCGCCCGCGATGCCTATGGCGCGCAGGCCCTGCGCCCGTGCGAGCTGGCCGACCATGCTGCCCACCGGGCCTGTCGCGGCCGCGACCACGAGCGTCTCGCCCGGCCGCGGCCGGCCGTGCTCCGTCAGGCCGACCCAGCCGGTGAAGCCGGGCATGCCCAGCACGCCGAGCGCGGTCGTGGGCGGCAGGGCCGGGTCGAGCCTGCGCAGCTCGCCCGCCGGCAGGCAGGCGTGGTCGGCCCAGCCGACGCCGCCGAGCACGAGGTCGCCCTCGGAGAGTTCGGGCGCGCGGGAGGCGATCACCTCGCCCACGCCCTGCCCGCCCATCGTCTGCCCGATCTCGACCGGCGCGGCATAGGAGGGGCCGGCACTCATCCGGCCGCGCATGTACGGGTCGAGCGAGAGCCAGCGCACACGCACCAGCACCTCTCCCTCGCCCGGGCTCGGGAGCGGTGCGGTCTCCAGCCGGAAGTTCTCCGGTCCGGGCGCCGCCTCCGGGCGGCTCGCCAGCACGATGCGGCGCATGGTTTCCATAACGTCACCCCCGGATTCCGTCTTGGCAAAACATGGCGAGCCTAGGCACAGTCGGCCGCAGCCACAACACCCGTCGCAGGGCGGGACCGAGGGAGGAGGCCCCATGCAAGGCATGATGATGCATCGGCCGCTGGCCATCATCGACATTCTGAAATTCGCCGCCGAGACCCACCGCACCGGCGAGATCGTCTCGCGCCGGGTCGAGGGCGACCTGCACCGCTACACCTATCCCGAGGCCTACGCGCGTGCCGGGCAGCTCGCCCATGCGCTCGCGGCGCTCGGCGTCGGCGAGGGCGACCGGGTGGCGACGCTCGCCTGGAACGGCTACCGGCACTTCGAACTCTACTACGCCGTCTCGGGGATGGGCGCGGTCTGCCACACGATCAACCCGCGCCTGCCCGCCGAGCAGCTTGTCTACATCCTCCATCATGCCGGGGACCGGCTGCTCTTCGTCGATCTGACCTTCGTGCCGCTGATCGAGGCGATCGCGGGCGAGCTGCCGGCGGGCCTGCAGGTCGTGGTGATGACCGATCGCGCGCACATGCCGGAGAGCGATCTGGAGTTGCTCTGCTACGAGGCGCTTCTGGAGGGGCAGCCCGAAACCTTCGACTGGCCCGACCTCGACGAAAACGCGGCCGCCGGGCTCTGCTATACCTCGGGCACCACGGGGCATCCGAAGGGCGCGCTCTACTCGCATCGCTCGACGGTCCTGCATGCCTTCTCGGTGGCCGTGGCGCTCGGGGCGCCGCTGCAGGAGGGGCGGCGCGTGCTGCCGGTGGTGCCGCTCTTTCACGTCAACGCCTGGGGCCTGCCCTATGCCGCGCCGCTGACGGGCGCGAGCCTCGTCTTCCCGGGCCCTGCGCTCGACGGGCCGGCGCTCTTCGATCTGATGGAGGCCGAGCGCGTGCATTCCGCCTGGGGCGTGCCGACCGTCTGGCTCGGCCTGCAGGGCGAGATCCGCAAGCGCGGCCGCAATCCGGCGGGCTTCGGGCATGTCGTGGTCGGCGGCTCTGCCGCGCCGCGCGCGATGATCGAGAGCTTCGAGACGAGCGGCGTCACCGTCTGTCACGCCTGGGGCATGACGGAGATGAGCCCGGTGGGCACGCAGGGCCACCTGCCCGCGAGATACGAGTCGGAGCCTTTCGAGGCGCAGATGGACATCAAGCAGAAGCAGGGCCGGCGCCTCTTCGGCGTGGAGCTCAAGATCGTGGACGAGGACGGCCGCCCCCAGCCGCATGACGGCGTCTCGCGCGGCGAGCTTCACGTGCGCGGCAACTCCATCATCTCGGGCTATTACGCGAACCCGGAGGCGACCGAGGCCGCGATGGACGCCGAGGGCTGGTTCGGGACCGGCGACATCGCCACGATCGACGCCGACGGATTCCTGACGATCCAGGACCGGGCCAAGGACCTCATCAAGTCGGGCGGTGAATGGATCAGCTCCATCGACCTCGAGAACGTGGTGATGAGTCACCCGGACGTGGCCGCCTGCGCGGTGATCGCCGTGCCGCATCCGAAGTGGGACGAGCGCCCGCTGCTGATCGTCGTGCCGGAGGACGGCAAGCGCCCGCCGAAGGCGGAGCTCGACGCGCTGCTGCTCGAGCATTTCGCGCGCTGGCAGTTGCCGGACGCGGTGGAGTATCTCGACGCGCTGCCGCTCACGGCGACGGGCAAGGTCTCGAAGCTGACGCTGCGCGACCGCTTCCGCGGCTACGCGCTGCCCGATGCCGGCTGACCGCGCCCGGCGCGGTCGCGGGCCGCCCCCTGTCACGCGCGGCGCGGATGCGCTAACGGGTTTCGCGGCGGCCGGCGGCCGGCGACCCGTCACGACCCGGCGCCGCACGCGGGCGAGGGAGGCACTGAAGGATGCATTGCGAGACGAGGCGTGACCATGGATGAGGCGCTGCGCGAAGACCCCTACCCGTTCCAGGCGCATCTCGGCTTCGAGATCGCCGACTGGCGCGAGGGCTTCGCGCGGTTCGAGCAGCCCGTGGCGACGCATCTCGCCAACCGGCACGGCAACCTGCACGGCGGCGTGCACGCCACGCTTCTCGACACGGCGATGGGCTACGCGGGCTGCTGGACGGGCGATCCCGAGCGCCGGCAGCTTGCGCTGACGCTGTCGCTCACGGTGAATTACCAGGGGCGCTCGTCGGGGCGGCGGATCATCGCGGAGGCGCGCCAGACCGGTGGCGGGCGGCGCATCTTCTACGCCGAGGGCGAGGTGCGGGACGAGGCGGGCGTGCTGCTCGCCTCCGCCACCGGCGTCTTCAAGTATTTCGATGGCTGAGCGGCTGCTGCGCGGGCGGCTGCTGAGCTTCCGCCGGCGGCCCGAGGGGCCGGGGGACACCGCGGCGCTGGAGTATCACGGCGACGGCGGGCTCCTCCTGCGCGACGGGCGGATCGCGGCGAAGGGCGACTTCGCCGAGCTGCGGCGGCAGGCGCCGGAGGCGGCGGTCACCGACCACCGCCCCCACCTGATCCTGCCGGGCTTCATCGACCCGCACATCCATTTCCCGCAGCTTCAGGTCGTCGCCTCCTGGGGCGCGGAGCTTCTCGACTGGCTGGAGACCTACACCTTCCCGGCC
>NZ_JAWLFS010000327.1:0-2560 GCF_041685465.1 Rhodosalinus sp.
CCCGGCGCCGTGCCGACGAAGAGCATGTAGTCCGCGTGCCGGTAATCCGGTTTCAGGTGCGGCTGTTTCTTGAGGTTGTCCAGAAGCGCGGCGTAGCCCGCGCGCATCGACAGGCCGCAATAGCTGCGGTGCCCGACGAAGTTGCGGGTGCCGAAGGCCATCTTGGCGAAGCGCGCGGCCATCATCAGCCGACCGTTCTTGAAGACCGGCATCACGACGAGCTGGTTGGCCTTCGGTCCGAACTCCGGGTTCTCCGGGTCGATCGGGGTTTCGAGGTCGCGGATCGCGCGCAGCCCGTCCACGTGCCCCTCGCCGAAGAGGTCGCCGCCCTCGACCACCTCCTCGATCAGCTGCTCCCACTCGATCTCGACCCAGTGCCCGTCGCCGCGCCCGCCGGCGCGCTTCAGCGGTTTCAGAACGCGGCGTGGATCGCGGTATTTCGCGAGCGCCGCGTTGCCCCGCCCGCAAGCGGTGGAGCGCCCGGCGAGGCCGGTCTCGCCGTGGCCCGAGAGCCCGGCGTAGCTTTCGCTCACCGGCTGGTCGTAGGCGATGTGCGGATCGGCGGAGAGCGGGCTGTAGGGGTTGCCCGTCACCCGCAGGATGTCGCCGCTCCGGGTGTCGATGCGCACGCGCACGCCGCATTTCGTCGTGCAGCCCTCGCACATGGTGTAGGCGACCCGCTGGTCGGGATTGCGCGTGAGCGTGCCGGCGGCGTCGATGCTGTATTCGGGGGCATGCGCGCCACCGGTGATGCCGCGCGCGGTCTCGGGCGAGGCGAAGCCGCCGATCACGTCCCGCGCGGTGCGGGCGAAGCCGTGCGACATGGCGCCGAGCGCGGCGAGGGTCGTGCCGCCGAGGAGGAGGGAACGTCTGGACAGGATCATGTCGGTGTCTCCGGGATCAGGCCTTGTCGGCGCGCGGGCCGGTTCGGGGGCCGCGGCGCAGTGCGGGCGCGAGATAGAGGTCGAGGGCCGCGACGAGCACGGCGGCGAGCGCGATCATCCCGGCGGTGCCGGTCACGCTCTGGAGCGTCGCGGGATCGGTGAGCGCGGGCGGCAGGTAGGTCGCCGTCTCGACGCGCGACTGCGCCTGTGCGCCGGTGAAAAGCGCCCAGCGGAAGGCGAGCGCGCCCCAGACCGCCGCCACGCCGGCGAGCCGCGCCGAGAGCGCGCCGCGCCCGAAGAGCGCGAGCAGCGCCGGCAGCGCCAGCCCGAGCCCCGCGACATGGCCCAGCACGACGACCGGCATGTCGGTAAGCGCGAGGCGCGCCATGTCCGGATCGGCCAGCAGCCAGAGCCCGAGCGCGACGAGGCCGGCCCCCGCGCTCCCGGCGAGCGCCCTCCGCAGGAGCCGCGCGCCTGCGTGGTCCGGGCGTCCGGCGATCAGCACGGCGCCGACGCCCGAGGCGAGCGCGGTGAGCGTGAGCACCACCGGAAAGCCCGCGTTGTGCCAGAGCGGGCGCGCGGCGACGATCGCGGTCTCGCCGGCGGTATAGGCCAGCACGCCGAGGCCCGATCCGACCATTCCGAGACGCAGGAGCCGTGCCGGCGCGGGCCAGCGGCCGAGGGCGTCGGCCACCGTCGCCAGAAGCGTCGTCGCCACGAAGACCGGCAGCAGCCAGGCGCCCCACCACATCACCGAGCTCGGCGCGGCGCCGAGGTAGAAATTGAGAAAGCGCGCGGGCTGGTGCAGGTCGGCCAGGAGCGGCAGCGGCGCGGAAAGCGCGAGCACCGCGGCGACCCGCAGCGCCGGCCGCGCGGCCGCGGCCCCGCGCAGGAAATGCAGCGCCTGCGCGGTGAGCGCGGCGGCGACGGCGGCACCGATCACGAGGAAATAGGCGACGGCCCAGGGCCGCCACGCGAAGGCCTGATCGACGGAAACGAGATCTATTCCGGTCATGGCTCAGGCCTCCTCGTGGTGCTTGGTGTCGGGGGCGGGGCCGGCGGTCCGGCGCAGGGCGCGCGCGCCCTCCTCGATCTCGACCTCCGAGACGAGGCGATCGTCGAGGCCGATGTAATAGACCTGCGGGCGGGTGCCGGCCTCGGGCTTGAGGTGGCGCGTGTCGTGCTCGGCGAGCAGGCGGCTCACCGCGCTCTCGGGGTCGCGGATGTCGCCGAAGACGCGCGCGCCGCCCACGCAGGTCTCGACGCAGGCCGGCAGAAGCCCCGCGTCGAGCCGGTGGACGCAGAAGGTACACTTGTCGGCGGTCCCGCTCTCGTGGTCGAGATGGCGCGCTTCGTAGGGGCAGGCCTGCACGCAGTAGCCGCAGCCGACGCAGGCGTCCTGATCGACGAGCACGATGCCGTCGTCGGTCTGGTAGGTGGCCGTGACCGGGCAGACCGGGATGCAGGGCGGGTTTTCGCAGTGGTTGCACATGCGCGGCAGCATGGCGGGCACCGGGCCGAACTCGCTCTCGATCTCGTAGACCGGCACATGGGTGCGGTAGCTGCCCTCGTGCACGTTGTTCTCCATCGCGCAGGCGACGGTGCAGGCCTGGCAGCCGATGCACTTGCGCAGGTCCATCACCATGGCCCAGCGCGGCGTGTGCCCGTCGGCCGGG
>NZ_JAWLFS010000097.1:0-10527 GCF_041685465.1 Rhodosalinus sp.
CGAGCTCGCGCAGGGGGCGCTGGTCGAAGCGCATCGCCTTCCCGGCATCGTCGAGAGCTTCTACGCCGTGACGCTGGCGCGGCGCTTTCCCAATCCGCTCCTGCGCGCGCTGGTGCACGGGGCGGCGGGCTGACCCGCCTTCGAACGCCGGCCGTGCGCGCGGCGCCGCATACCGTCCTTCGCCGCGGTCCCCTAGTCGCCCTGCGTCCAGTCGGGTGGGCGTCTGCCGAAGAAGCTCTCGAGCCCCTCGCGGCCCTCGGCGCTGTCGAGCTGGTCGGCGAAGACCTGCGCGGCCATGTCGAGCTGTTCGTCCGGGAAGAGCCCCGGCAGGTCCATGAGGAGCCGCTTGGTCGCCGAGACGGCCCCGGGCGCGCAGAGCCGCGCCTGTGCGCGCAGCGAGTCGAGCTCGGCCTCGAGCGCGGGACCGTCGGCCACGATCACGTCGGCAAGGCCCGCCTGCGCGGCCTCGTCGGCCGAAAGCCGCCCGCCGAGCAGCAGCAGCCGCCGCGCGACGCGGCTGCCGAGGCGCGACATCACCACCGGGGCGATCTGCGCGGGCACCACGCCGATCTGCGTTTCGGAAAACGCGAAGCTCGCGTCGCGGCGCGCCACCACGATGTCGCCTGCCGCGACGAGGCCGCAGCCCCCCGCCACGGCCTCGCCCTCCACGGCCATGATGGTCAGCTGCGGCAGGGTCGCCACCCGTCGCATCAGCGCACCGGTGGTGCGGGAGGCGCGGATCAGCGCCTCGCGTTCCACGTCGCCGTTGGCGGCGGCGCGCAGCATCGAGAGGTCCCCGCCCGCGCAGAAGAGGCCACCCCGCCCGCGGAAGCTCACGCCGCGGATGTCGGGGCGCAGCGCGAGCGTTTCGCAGACCCGCGCGAGGTCGGCGACGCGCTGCGCGGTGAGCGGGTTGCCCTCCTCCGGCGCGTTCAACCAGATGGCGAGCCAGCCGTCGCCCTCCTCGAGGTCGAGCGTCGGCGTCGCGGGGAGCGTCCGGCTCGCGCGGGTGCTGTCGCGTGGCGCGTAGACCATCGGTCCTGTCCTCTCCCCTCCGGCTGGCCGGGGCTGGCCATACCGTCGCATCCCGTACCTAACATACCCGTCCGCCCCGGCCAGTGACCGGCGCGGGCACGTCGGGTCACCCCGGGGTCCGGGCTCCGGCCTCCCGCGCGAGCGCCCAGGCCCGTTCCGACAGCGGCCGTGCCAGCGCACCGGTCTCCGACGCGCGCGGATCGGAGGCGGTACCGTCCTCGGCGCGTTTGGCCACACCCTGCAGGATCGCCGCGATGCGGAAGAGACTGAAGACGAGGTAGAATGTCCAGTCCCCCGGACGCGGCTGCCCCGTCCGCGCAAGATACCGCGCGAGATAGCTCTCCTCGTCCGGGATGCCCAGCGCGGCGAGATCCTCCCCCGCGAGGCCGCGGAAGAGATCGGGCGAGACCCGCCACGCGAGCGCGTGATACGCGAAATCCGCCATCGGATCGCCGAGCGTCGAGAGTTCCCAGTCGAGCACGGCGACGATACGGGGCTCGGTCGGGTGCAGCATCAGGTTGTCGAGCCGGAAGTCGCCGTGGATCACACCCACCGCGCGCTCCTCGGGCATGTGATCGGGCAACCAAGAGATCAGGGTCTCCATGGCCGGATTGGGCGCCGTCTCGGAAGCGCGGTACTGCTTCGTCCAGCGTGCCACCTGCCGCGCCATGTAGGCGCCATGCCGTCCGAAGTCGTCGAGGCCGAGCGCGGCGGGCGAGCGACTGTGAAGCTGCGCGATCACGCGGTTCATGTCGTCGAAGACCGCCGCGCGCTCCGCGCGCGTCATGCCGGGCAGGCGCGGATCGTAAAGAACGCGCCCCGGCACATCCTCCATCACGTAGAAGGTCCGCCCGATCACCGATTGATCTTCACACAGCGCGAGCACCTCCGGCACCGGCACGCCCGATCCTGCGAGCGCACGCATGACGCGGAACTCGCGGTCGACGGCATGCGCCGAGGGCAGCAGCGCCCCCGGCGGCTTCGCACGCAGGACGAGGGACCGCCCGGGCGTTTCGACGCGCCACGTCGGATTGGATTGCCCGCCGGTGATGCGGGTCAGCGTCATGGGGCCGTCGAGGCCCGGGACCGCGGCGGCGAGCCATGCCTCCAGCCGCTCGGGATCGGGCGGGTCGGCGCGCGTCTGGGCGAGCTCGCTCGTCTGCGTCATGGCTCGGTCCTCCCGGCGTTGAGTGGACGCCGGGTGGCGCGCGCTGTCAAGCGCCGGCGGCGGAGGGCGCCTGCGGCCCGCGTGTGCCGGGGCCGGGCGGGGTCTCGCGCGGGCCGGCGAAGCACTGCGCGTGAACCATCCAGTCCTGCGCCACCGGCCCGCGCACCCGGAGCGCCGTATCGGCGACGTTGCGCGTCTGCGTGACCACCTTGCAGAAGTCCGCCGCGGGTCCCGCGATCCGGTCGGGGCAGCCGGCCTCCCCGTAGGTCCAGAGCGCGCCCGAGGGCGCGACGAGCTCCAGCCGCGGCAGATGCGGCGGCGGCGCCAGCCCCTGCACCGCGAAGGACCAGCCGAAGGCGGCGACGCCGAGGTGCACGATGTTGCCGATCCGGTCGTCGTCCGGGCGCGTGGCTCCCAGCATGTCCCAGATCGCCAGCCCGTGCGCCCAGGTTTCCATCTGCCGCGCCGACATGGCACTTTTCGCCGACATCTCCGGCCCGATCCAGGGTACGCGGCGCTTCGGGTCCACCTCGCCCCAGCGCCGCGCCATCTCGCCGGCGTAGGCCGCCCAGGCCGCGCGCAGGACCGGGCCGCGCTCGCGGACGACCTGCGCTTCGTGCAGGCGCCCGCGCCCGGCATCCAGCGCGGCGCGCATCGGCGCCATCTCCGCCGCGAACTGCGCCGGATCGCTGAGGGCGAGGTCCTGCGCACGGTTCCAGAAATGCAGGTGAATGAGGATGTCCTCGGGCGTCCAGCTCTTGAACCCCGTGGGCCGGTGCCAGTCCCCGGGCGCCAGCCGGTCCAGAACCGCGTCGAGCGCCGCGCTCTCGGCGCCGAAATCCGCTGCCTGCTGCATGTCGGGTCCCCCTCTCCTCGCCGCGGAGGGTGGCAGGCTTCGGCGCAGCCCTCAAGCGGGCGGCTTGCACGCGCGTGCCATCCCGCGCAGGCTCGGCCGGGGAGGAGGAGAGGCCATGCTCGAAGGCATCCGCATCGTCGAGATCGAGGCGCTGGGCCCCGCGCCCTTCGCGGGGATGATGCTCGCCGACCTCGGGGCCGAGGTGATCGTGGTGCACCGCAAGGTGCCCGCGGGCACGCCCGGTCTCGGCGAGCGCAGCCTGCTCGACCGGGGAAAGCGCTCCATCGCGCTCGATCTGAAGGCGCCGCGGGACATGGCCGTGCTCGAGGCGCTCGCCGCGCGGTCCGACGGGCTGATCGAGGGTTTCCGCCCCGGCGTGATGGAGCGCCTCGGCCTCGGGCCGGAGGCCGCGCAGGCGCTCAATCCCGCGCTCGTCTACGGCCGGATGACCGGCTGGGGGCAGGCGGGACCGCGCGCGGCCGAGGCGGGGCACGATCTCAATTACATCGGGCTCTCCGGCGCGCTCTGGTATGCCTCGGCGCCGGGCGACGCGCCGCTGACGCCGCCGACGCTGGTGGGCGACATCGGCGGCGGCGCGCTCTACCTCGTCGCCGGCATGCTCGCGGGGCTCCTGCGCGCGAAGGCGACGGGGCAGGGGACGGTCGTGGACGCGGCGATCGTGGACGGCTCGGCGCACATGATGGCGCTCCTGATGGCGATGGCGCCCGAGGGCGCGCTTTCCATGGCGCGGGGGCGGAGCCTGCTCGACGGGCCGCACTGGTCGCGCACCTACGCCTGCGCCTGCGGCGGCTTCGTCTCGGTGCAGTGCCTCGAGCCGAAGTTCTACGCCAACTTCCTCGCCGCCATGGGCCTCGCCGCAGACGCCGACTTCGCCGAGCAGTTCGACGCCGAGCGCTGGCCGCGGCTGACCGCGCGGCTCGCCGGGCGCTTCGCCGAGCGCAGGCGCGACGACTGGGCGGCGCATTTCGCGGGCGCGGAGGCCTGCGTCGCGCCGGTGCTCTCGCCGGAGGAGGCGGCCGGCGACCCGCATCTCGCCGCGCGCGGGACCTGGGTGCGCGCGGGGGACACGCTGCAGCCCGCGCCGGCGCCGCGCTTCGACGGCGCCATGCCCAGCCTGCGCGCGGCGCCCGCGCGGGGCGAGCATGGCGCGGCCATCCGCGCCTGGCTGGAGGGCCGGGCGTGAGCGCGCCGCAGCGAGACGCGCCCGACAGGGCGCATCGAGCGGACAGGGAGGCGCCCGACAGGGCGCGCCGATCGGACGAGGACGCACCCGCCAGCGGGTCCGACGCTACGCCCGACGGCGGGCCCGACAGCGTGCGGGACACCGCGCCGGAAACTGCGCCCGGGGGCGATGCGCTCGCCGCGCTCGACCGGCTCCTCGCCGCGCGCTGGTCCTGCCGTGCCTTTCTCGCCGACCCGATCCCGGAGGCCACGGTCGCCCGCATCGTCGCCACCGCGCAGCGCGTGGCCTCCTGGAACAACACGCAGCCCTGGCAGCTGATCGTCACCCGCAAACCCGAGACCGACCGCCTGCGCGCCGCGCTCCACGCACGCGCGCAGACCGCCGCGCCGGCGCCCGACATCCCCTTTCCGACGGCCTACGAGGGCGTCTACAAGGCGCGCCGCTCGGCCTGCGGCTGGCAGCTTTACGATGCCGTCGGCGTCACGCGCGGGGACCGGGCGGCCTCGGCGCGGCAGACGCTCGAGAACTTCCGCTTCTTCGGCGCGCCGCATGTCGCCCTCGTCACCAGCCCCGCGGCGCTCGGGACCTACGGCGTGCTCGACTGCGGCGCCTTCGTCACCGGCTTCATGACCGCGGCGCAGGCCGCGGGCGTGGCCAGTATCGCGCAGGCCGCGCTCGCCACGCAGGCGCCCTTCCTGCGGGAGTGGTTCGCCGTGCCGGAGGACCGCTGGATCGTCTGCGGCATCGCCTTCGGCCGCGCCGATCCGGCGCATCCGGTCAACGGCTACCGAACGACGCGCGCCAGCCCCGACACGGTCGTGGACTGGCGCGGCTGAGCGCGGCGAGACGGGCGGAGCGAGGGAGACGCCGGAAGGCGCGGCCCGCCCCGCCGCGAAGCGCCCGCCGCCGAAGGGAGGGGCGGCGGCGGGCGAAAGCGGGTCAGCTTTCCTGTTCGGGCGGGGCGATCATCGACTGAACGGTGTAGACGAGGATCGCCGCCCCGACGGCGCCGGCCACCGCCACGCCCAGAAGCACGATGATGTCGATCGGCCCGCCCATGTCGGCGAAGCCCGACTTCGTCACCCAGAAGACGAAGTAGACCGCGGCCACCGCGCCCACCGGCATCGAGAGCTGGGCGAGCAGGAATTTCCGCCAGCTCACCGCGCGGTCGCGGATCAGGATGTAGATGTAGCCGAGCGTGATCACCACCGCCGCCACGACGAGGCCCCAGAAGAGCCACGTGCCGAACATTTCCTCGAAGACGGCGATCAGGGTCTCTACGGTCAGTTCTTCCATGTCGCGTCCTCCTTCTCAGGCCTTGCCGCGCAGCATCGCGTTATAGGTGGCTTTCAGCGCCACCTCCTTCATCAGCCAGCTGATCCAGAGCTCCTCGAGCGGCGCGATCACGCCGGGGAAGCTCGGCGTCAGGTGGTTCTCGTAGTCGAACTCGATCAGCATGGCGCGGCCGACCCGCGTGATGAGCGGGCAGGAGGTGTAGCCGTTGTAGGCGGCATCGGTCGTATCGCCCGCGATCTGCGCGACGAGGTGCTCCTCGATCACGGGGATCTGCCACTTGACGCTCGCGGCCGTCTTGCCCTTGGGCACGCCGGCCACGTCGCCCGCGGCGAAGACCTCCGGGTAGCGGCGGTGGCGCAGCGTCTTCTGGTCCACCTCGACCCAGCCCTGATCGACCCAGCGATCGGCCCAGGAGAGACCCGACTGACGCACCACCTCCGGCGCGCGCATCGGCGGGATGATGTTGGTGAAGTCGAAGGGGATCTCTTCCTCGCCCTCGGGCGTGTCGAAGGTCAGCACCTTGCGCCCCGGATCGACCGCCTTGATGACGTGATCGTAGCGCCGCTCGACGCCGCGGTCGTCATAGAGCATCTCGACCTTCTCGTTGACGATCGGCACGCTGAAGAGGCTGCCGGAATGCGCCGCGTAGGTGATGTTCGTGGCCCCGCGCGTGCCCTTGCGCCGCGCGTAATCGTCGGTGAGGAAGGTGTACTTGAGCGGCGCGCCGGCGCATTTCATCTCGGTCGCCGGGCGGAAGAAGACGGCCTCGCCGCCCTCATCGGTGAAACGGTCCATCGCGGCCCAGGTCCTGGCCGCGTACTCGGGGCCCGCATAGACCGCGCCGATGCCGTTCTCGCCCACCATGTCGAGCGAGAAGCCCTCGATCGCGTCCCAGTCCATCGTGATGCCGGGCGCGACGATCAGGTAGTCGTAATCCAGCATCTCGCCCCCGGCGAGACCCACGGTCTTCGCCTCCGGGTCGATCTCGGCGGCGTACTCGGGCTTGAGGTCCACGCCGTCGGGCAGCCACTGGGTCGTGGTGCTGACGGAATAATCGGCGGGCTGCAGCCCCGCGGCGATCAGGGTGAAGCCCGGCTGGTACCAGTGCTCGGCGCGTCCGTCCACGATGGTGATCCGCGCGCCATCGAGGCGTTCGACCAGCCGGTTGGCCAGCGCGGTGCCGGCGGCGCCGGCACCAAGGATCACGATATGGGCGTTCGTGCGCACCTGCGCGCGGGCCGGGCGGCCCGGCCCCGCAAGCGCCAGGGCCCCCGCGCCGGCCGCGAGGCCGAGGAAGCCGCGGCGGCTGGCGGTGAAATCTCTGGAATCGGTCATGCGTCTCCTCCGCGTCATATGACGGATATGGAATACGACTGCATGCCGCTGCGTTGACCCAGATCAAAAAGGCGTGACGCGGCCGCATCATTTTCGCGAAAGGTGGCCGCTCATCGGCCCGCGGCCGGGCCTCTTCGCGAGATGCGCCCGCACGGGCGCGCCGAGCGTGTGCAGGGGCGCGGCGCTCAGGCCGGCGCGCGCATCCGTCCCGCCGCCTCGACCACCAGCGGGTCGAGATCGGCATGGCCCGCTTGCACGAGGGCCAGAAGCTGCCGGCGCATCCGCGGCTCCCAGAAGTCCTCGAGGTGCTTCGCCACCCGCGCCGCGTGATCGCCGCCGGGCTGCGCCTTGAAGAAGGTGGCGATCTGGTTGGCCATCCGGGCGAGCTTGTCAGGCGACATGCGGGGGCCTTTCCACGATGCGGTGCGGGTGAGCGGCGATCTCGAAGGCGCCGTCGCGCGCGCGGGCGACGAGGGTCAGCCCCGCCTCCTCGGCAAGGCGCACGGCGGCAGCCGTGGGGGCGGAGACGGCCATGATCGCCGGCGCGCCCATGGCGGCGGCCTTCTGCACCATCTCGATCGAGACGCGCGAGGTCAGGACGACAGCCCCGCGCCGCGCGTCCACACCGCTGCGCGCGAGCGCGCCGGCGAGCTTGTCGAGCGCGTTGTGCCGGCCCACGTCCTCGCGTGCCGCGACGAGCCCCTCGCCCGGCACCCAGAGCCCGGCGCCGTGCACCGCGCGCGTCGCGTCGTGCAGCGGTTGCGCCGCGCGCAGCGCCTCCATCGCGCGGGGGATCTCGGCGCGGGGCAGGGCGAGCGGCGCCGTCACCTCCGCGGCCGGGCGCGCCGCCGCCTCGAGGCTGTCGATCCCGCAGAGCCCGCAGCCCACGGGCCCCGCCATCGCACGGTGCCGCGCGGTGAGCGCCTCGGCCCGGTCGTCCGCCAGCCACATCCGGCACTCGATCCCCTGCGGGTGTTCGACCACCTCCAGCTCGGCGATGTCGGAGAGGTCGCGCGCGATCCCCTCGGTCAGGGTGAAGCCCGCCGCGAAATCCTCGAGATCCGCGGGCGTCGCCATCATCACCGCCTGCGTCGTCCCGTTGTAGACGAGCGCGACCGCCGCCTCCTCGGCCAGCGGCCGGGGCGCGGGCGCCCTCGCGTGCGCCACGGGCGAGAGGCGGGGCGCCGCCATCACTCCGCCGCCGGCAGGATGCGCCGCGCGCGCTCGGCCTGTTCGGCATAGTCGCGCTGCCATTCGGTCGGCCCGTTCGAGGGCGCGACCTGCACCGCCGTGACCTTGTATTCCGGGCAGTTGGTGGCCCAGTCGGAATAGTCGGTCGTCACCACGTTGGCCTGCGTGTCGGGGTGGTGGAAGGTGGTATAGACCACGCCGGGGGCCACCCGGTCGGTCAGATGCGCGTGCAGCGAGGTCTCCCCCTTGCGGGAGGCCACCTTGACCCAGTCGCCCTCGCGCACGCCGCGCACCTCTGCGTCATGCGGATGGATCTCCAGCACGTCCTCCTGATGCCAGACGGTATTGGCTGTGCGCCGGGTCTGCGCGCCCACGTTGTACTGCGACAGGATCCGCCCCGTCGTCAGCAGCAGCGGGAAGCGCGGGCCGGTCCGCTCCTCGGTGGCCACGTATTCGGTGACCATGAAGCGGCCCTTGCCGTTGGCGAAGGCCTCGGCATGCATCACCGGCGAGCCCTCGGGCTTCGCCGCGTTGCAGGGCCACTGGACCGAGCCCTTTTCGTCCAGCAGCGCATAGGTCACGCCCGCAAAGCTCGGCGTGGTGGCGGCGATCTCCTCCATGATCTCGGCGGGGTGGGTGTAGTCCCAGTCCGCCCCCATGGCGTTGGCCAGCAGCAGCGTCACCTCCCAGTCGGCGTAGCCGTTCTTCGGCGCCATCACCCGGCGCACGCGGTTGATCCGCCGCTCGGCGTTGGTGAAGGTGCCGTCCTTCTCGAGGAAGGTGGAGCCGGGCAGAAAGACATGCGCGTAATTCGCCGTCTCGTTCAGGAAGAGGTCGTGCACGATCACGCAGTCCATCGCGGCAAGGCCGGCAGCGACGTGATGCGTGTCGGGGTCGGACTGCAGGATGTCCTCGCCCTGGATGTAGATGCCCCTGAACTCGCCCGCGACGGCGGCATCCAGCATGTTGGGAATGCGGAGCCCCGGCTCGGCGTCGATCGTCGCGCCCCAGATCTTCTCGAAGACCTCGCGCGCGGCATCGTCCGAGACATGGCGATAGCCCGGCAACTCGTGCGGGAAGCTGCCCATGTCGCAGGAGCCCTGCACGTTGTTCTGTCCCCGGAGCGGGTTCACCCCCACGCCGGGCCGGCCGATGTTGCCGGTCGCCATGGCGAGGTTGGCGATCGCCATGACGGTGGTGGAGCCCTGGCTGTGCTCGGTCACGCCGAGCCCGTAGTAGATCGCGCCGTTGCCGCCCATGGCATAGAGCCGGGCCGCCGCGCGCAGCTCCGCCGCCGGCACGCCGGTGAGCGCCTCGGTCGCCTCGGGCGAGTTGCGCTCTTCGGCGACGAACCCGACCCAGTCCTCGAACGCCTCCAGATCGCACCGGGTTGCGACGAAGTCCTCGTCCACCAGCCCCTCGGTCACGATGACATGCGCCATCGCCGTCAGCACGGCCACGTTGGTGCCGGGGCGCAGCGGCAGGTGGTGCGCGGCCTCCACGTGCGGCGTGCGCACCAGGTCGATCCGCCGCGGGTCGATCACGATCAGCTTCGCGCCCGCGCGCAGCCGCTTCTTCAGCCGCGAGGCGAAGACCGGGTGCCCGTCGGTGGGGTTCGCCCCGATCACCACGACGACGTCCGAGGCCTCGACCGAATCGAAATCCTGCGTGCCGGCGGAGGTGCCGAAGGTCGTCTTGAGCCCGTAGCCCGTGGGCGAATGGCAGACCCGCGCGCAGGTGTCGGTGTTGTTGTTGCCGAAGACCGCGCGGATCATCTTCTGCACCAGGTACGTCTCCTCGTTGGTGCAGCGCGACGAGGTGATGCCGCCGATGGCCTGCCGCCCGTGCGTCTCCTGAATGGTGCGCAGCCGCTCCGCGGCGAAACCGATCGCCTCCTCCCACGACACCTCGCGCCAGGGCTGCTCGATGCTCTCGCGGATCATCGGGTTCAGGATGCGGTCCGGGTGGCTCGCGTAGCCATAGGCGAAGCGTCCCTTGACGCAGGAATGCCCCCGGTTCGCCTTGCCGTGCTTCCAGGGCACCATGCGCACGAGCCGGTCCCCGTTCAGCTGCGCCTCGAAGGAGCAGCCGACCCCGCAATAGGCGCAGGTCGTCACCACCTTGCGGTCCGGCGTGCCAAGCTCATAGGTGCTCTTTTCCTGCAGCGTCGCGGTCGGGCAGGCCTGCACGCAGGCCCCGCAACTCACGCATTCCGAGCCCAGGAAATCGTCGCCCGCCATGCCCGCCGAGACGCGGCTGTCGAAGCCCCGGCCCTGGATCGTCAGCGCGAAGGTGCCCTGCACCTCCTCGCAGGCGCGCACGCAGCGCGAGCAGACGATGCACTTCGACGGGTCGTAGGTGAAATAGGGGTTGCTTTCGTCCTTCGGCAGATACCGCGCGTTCGTCTCGCCGCCTGCGCGGGCGAAGACGTGGTTCTCGCCC